>JALNWC010000103.1 GCA_023231075.1 Rhodoferax sp. | reverse complement strand
GCCGGTCAGGTCACCCTTGACGTCGGCCATGAACACCGGCACGCCCAACTTGGAGAAACCTTCGGCCAGGGTTTGCAGCGTGATGGTTTTGCCGGTGCCGGTGGCGCCCGTGATCAGGCCGTGGCGGTTGGCTTTGTCGGGTTGCAGAAAGCACTGGGTCTGGCCGTGTTGGGCGATCAGGATGGGTTCTGGCATGTCGGGCTCCAAAAGTACAATCTGAGCAGTAGCGTAACGAACTTTTGAAGGATTTCACGTGGCAGGACACAGTAAATGGGCCAATATTCAGCACCGCAAAGGCCGTCAGGACGAAAAACGCGGCAAGATATGGACCCGCATCATCCGTGAAATCACGGTGGCCGCGCGTGCCGGTGGCGGAGATCTGGGCACCAACCCGCGCCTGCGTCTGGCGGTGGACCGGGCCAAGGCGGCCAACATGCCGGCCGACCGCGTGAAGTACAACATCGACAAAGCCACCGGCAGCGTCGAAGGCATCAGCTACGAGGAAATTCGTTACGAGGGTTACGGCATTGGCGGCGCGGCCATCATTGTCGACACCATGACCGACAACAAGGTGCGCACCGTGGCCGAGGTGCGCCACGCCTTCTCCAAATACGGCGGCAACATGGGCACCGAGGGTTCGGTGGCGTTCCAGTTCAAGCACTGTGGCCAGCTCATTTTTGCGCCCGGCACTTCAGAAGACAAGGTGATGGAGGTGGCGCTGGAGTCGGGCGCTGAAGACGTGATCAGCGATGACGAGGGCGCGATCGAGGTGATTACTTCGGTCGCAGATTTCGAAGTCGTCAAAAATGCCCTGGAAGCCGCCGGCCTGACACCAGAGGTGGCCGAAGTCACCATGCGCCCGGAAAACCCGATCGAACTCAGCGGCGACGAAGCCGCCCGCATGCAGAAGCTGCTCGATGCGATTGAAGACCTGGACGATGTGCAAGGGGTTTACCACAACGCCGAACTGGACACCGAATGAAGATTTTGGTCATTGGCGGCGGTGGCCGCGAACACGCTTTGGCTTGGCGCTTGGCGCAATCGCCCAAAACCCACAAGGTCTACCTGGCCCCCGGCAACGGCGGCACGGCGCAGGACGACCGTTTTGAAAATGTTCCCATCACCGATGTGCATGCACTGTGCGCCTGGGCGTTGGCGCAAAAAATCCTGCTCACGGTGGTCGGGCCCGAAGTGCCGCTGGCGGCGGGCGTGGTCGATGTGTTTCGCAAGCAGGGTCTGCGTATTTTTGGACCCACGCGGGCGGCGGCCCAACTGGAGAGCTCCAAGGCGTTCTCAAAGGCCTTCATGAAACGCCACAACATTCCGACGGCCGAGTTCGAGACCTTTACCGACGCGGCAGCGGCCCACGCCTACATTGACCAGAAAGGTGCACCCATCGTGGTCAAGGCCGACGGTCTGGCCGCCGGCAAAGGCGTGGTGGTAGCAGCCACCCTCGCCGAGGCCCATGAAGCGGTGGATTTCATGCTGCTGGACAACGCCCTGGGTGTGGCGCACAACGCGGGCGCGGATGGCGCGGCCGTGCCGCGGGTTGTCATTGAGGAGTTTTTGCAGGGCGAAGAGGCCAGCTTCATCGTCATGGTGGACGGTAAAAATGTGTTGCCGCTGGCCACCAGCCAGGACCATAAACGCTTGCTCGATGGCGACCAGGGGCCCAATACCGGTGGCATGGGCGCGTATTCGCCAGCCCCGGTGGTCACGCCCGACGTGCACGCCCGAGCCATGCGCGACATCATTTTGCCGACCGTGCGCGGCATGGAAAAAGACGGCATTCCATTCACCGGTTTTCTGTATGCCGGCCTGATGATCGACGCCCAGGGGCGCCCCAAAACACTCGAATTCAATTGCCGCATGGGTGACCCCGAAACCCAGCCGATCATGATGCGCCTCAAAACCGATCTGGTCGATGTGATGATGGCCGCCACCGAGCCCGGTCCGCATGGCAGGCTCGACCAGATCGAGTTGCAGTGGGACCGGCGCACCGCCCTGGGCGTGGTGCTGGCGGCGCAGGGCTACCCCATGAGTCCGCGCAAGGGCGATGCCATCACCGGCGTTCCTGCGGAGGTTGAAGACGCCTGCGTGTTCCATGCCGGCACGGTTTTGCAAAATGGTGAGCTGGTGACGGCGGGTGGCCGCGTGCTGTGTGTGACGGTGCTGGCGGACAACGTGCGGCTGGCGCAGCAGCGTGCCTACGAGGTGGTCATGGGCATTCGTTTTGACGGCATGCAATACCGCCGTGACATTGGCCACCGCGCCATCAAGGGCTCACCGGCATGACGACGGCCCAGGCCTTGCCGAGCGAGCGGGTGAGCGCTTATTTGCGCAGTTTGCAGGCCCGCATTACCGGGGCCATTGCCGATCTGGATGGGTCAGCGTTTCTGACCGATCCCTGGCAGAAGCCAGCGGGTGAAACGCTGCAGGGGCAGGGCATCACGCAAATTCTGGAAGGCGGGGCGGTGTTCGAGCGCGCTGGCTGCGGCTTTTCGCACGTCACCGGCCCCAGCTTGCCGCCCTCGGCCACGCAGCATCGCCCGGAACTCTCGGGCGCACCGTTTGAGGCCATGGGCGTGTCGCTGGTGTTTCATCCGCGCAACCCCTATGTGCCCACGGTGCACATGAATGTGCGCATGATTTCCGCCAAGGGCCGCGATGGGGCCGAGGTGTGCTGGTTCGGCGGCGGCATGGACCTGACGCCCTATTACGGCTTTGAAGACGATGCGGTGCATTTCCACCAGACCTGCCAGTCGGCGCTGCAGCCCTTCGGCGACGACAAGTACCCGCGCTTCAAGACCTGGTGCGACGAGTATTTTTATTTGAAGCACCGCAACGAGCAGCGCGGTGTGGGGGGGGTGTTTTTTGACGATTTCTCGGAGCTTGGCTTCGAGCCCAGCCTGGCCATGATGCAGGCCGTGGGCGATTCGTTCCTGAGTGCCTACCTGCCGATTGTGCTGCGCCGCAAGGACACGCCCTATGGTGAGCGCGAGCGCGCTTTTCAGCTTTACCGGCGTGGCCGGTATGTCGAGTTCAACCTGGTGTGGGACCGGGGCACCCATTTTGGCTTGCAGTCGGGTGGCCGCAGCGAGTCCATTTTGCTGTCGATGCCGCCGCTGGTGAGCTGGGCCTACCAGCAAGTGGCAGCCCCCGGCACGCCCGAGGCGGCGCTGTACAGCGATTTCCTGGTGCGCCGGGAGTGGGTTTGAGGCCGGACATGGCACAAGCGCCGCGCATCGGGGTGTTTGGCGGCGCGTTTGATCCGCCGCACCTGGCGCACCGGGCCTTGCTGGAAACGGCTTTGGACGAGCTCAAGCTTGACCGCCTGCATGTGGTGCCCACCGGTGAAGCCTGGCACAAACCGCGCCAGTTGACGGCGGCCGCGCACCGCCTGGCCATGGTGCAGCTGGCCTTTGGGGATGTGCCAAAAATCTGTATCGACACCCGGGAAATCAACCGCGTCGGCCCCAGCTACACCATCGACAGCTTGCGTCAGATGGCCGCAGAGGCAGCCGGGGCCGAGTGGTTTTTGATCATGGGCGCAGACCAGGCCGCCACCCTGACAAGCTGGCACGAATGGGAAGCGATTGTTCAATTAGCTATAATTTGTGTAGCTACTCGTGCCCATCCATCAATTACCAACGACGCGATTGAAGCTGAAAGACTGTTTCCCGAGCGGTTTTTGCACTTGAGCCTGCCCGCCCTGCACATAAGCGCCACCCAAATTCGCAGCAATATTGCCAACGGGCAACCGGTGCAAACACTGGTGTCTGAGCCCGTTGCGCGTTATATTGCCGACCATCACCTCTACCTTTCACATTGATGACTACCCAAACTACTGCCCCCAGCGTTGCCAAAAAATCTGCAACAAAATCCGTTGCCAAGCCTGCCACTGCCACGGTAGAAAAAAAAGACGTGAATAAATTACAGCGCGTCATTGTGGACGGGCTCGAAGACGTCAAGGCGCAAGACATTGTGGTGTTTGACACCGAGCACCTGTCGTCCCTGTTTGAACGGGTCATCGTGGCCTCCGGCACCTCCAACCGGCAAACCAAGGCGCTGGCCATGAGTGTGATCGATGCGGTGCGTGACGCCGGTTTTCCCAAGCCGCGCGTGGAAGGTGAGGCCAACGGCGAGTGGATCATTGTGGATTGCGGCCAGGCCGTGGTGCACGTGATGCAGCCCACCTACCGCAGCTATTACAACCTGGAAGAACTGTGGGGCGACAAGCCGGTGCGCCTGAAGTTTGGCGCCGCCAAGCCTGCGGCAGCCGCCGAGCCCGGCGCGGCCCAAGTCAAGGCGGCCAAGGACGCAGCCAAGCCCGCAGCCAGCCTGCGCCGCTCCAGTGCCGCCAAGCAAGGCGTGCAGGAAGCCTTCCCGTCCCGGGCGCAGATGACCAAAACAGCGGCAGCAGAGGCAGCGGCCGCCAAAAAAGCCGCCGCCAAGACCGCTGCAACGCCCAAACGCAAGGTGGCTGACGCCGTGGCGGCCCAGCCCCGCCTTAAAACCGTGGTGGTGAATGCGCCAGTCAAGTCGGCAGCCAAAAAAACGGCTGCCAAAACCGTCGCCAAAAAAGCGCCCGCTAAAAAAGCGGCTGTGCGCAAAGCCTGACGCCGCGCTGTGCGTCTGCTGATTGTTGCGGTCGGTCAACGCGTGCCCGACTGGGCGCAAACAGCGTGGGACGACTACGCCAAGCGCTTCCCGTTTGAGCTCAAGGTCGAGCTCAAAGCCGTCAAGACCGAGCCCCGCGCATCCAAATCCCTTGAAACCCTGCTGGCGGCCGAGCGCGCACGCATCGAGGCCGCCATTCCCAAGGGGTTCAGGATCGTCGCGCTGGACGAACGTGGTACCGCTTTAAGCACCATGGCGCTGGCGCAAAAACTGGCAAACTGGCAGTTGTCGGGCGACGATGTGGCGCTGGTGATTGGCGGCCCTGACGGCCTTGACCCCGCTTTCCGGCAAGCCGCGCACGAGCGGGTGCGCTTGTCCGACCTGACGCTGCCCCATGCCATGGTGCGTGTGTTGCTGATCGAGCAGCTGTACCGGGCCTGGTCGATCAACGCCAACCATCCTTACCACAGAGAATGAGTCATTTTGTTTATCTGGCTTCGCAAAGCCCGCGCCGCAGGCAATTGCTGGAGCAGTTGGGCGTGGCTTACGAATTGTTGTTGCCCGAGGCACATGAAAATGCCGAAGCGCTGGAAGTCGTGTTGCCGCATGAAGCGCCGCTGGCCTATGTGCAACGCGTGACGCAACTCAAGCTCGATGCCGCCTTGCAGCGCCTGCAAGACCGCAACTTGCCGCCAGCGCCAGTGTTATGTTCGGACACCACCGTGGCGCTGGGCCGCTCCATTCTGGGCAAGCCGGTCGATACCGGGGATGCCGAGCGCATCCTGTTCACCTTGTCCGGCAAAACGCACCGTGTCTTGACGGCCGTCGCGCTTGGCACGGCGCAGGCACGCCAGCAGACCGTGTCGATTTCCAGGGTGACTTTTGCCCCGATGACGCCCGAGCAGATTCACGGCTATGCGCTCACGGGCGAGCCCATGGGCAAAGCCGGTGCCTATGCCGTACAGGGCCGGGCGGCCGCGTATATTTCAAATTTGAGCGGAAGCTATTCGGGCATCATGGGTTTGCCGATGTTCGAGACGGCCCAATTGCTTCGGGCTTTTGGCTTCAATGTGTAACGTGTGAGAAACCTCAGGCCATGCAAGAAGATATTTTGATCAACTGGTCACCCCAGGAAACCCGGGTGGCGGTGGTGGAAAACGGGGTACTGCAAGAGCTGCATGTGGAGCGCACGCTGGAGCGTGGGCTGGTGGGCAATGTCTACTTGGGCAAGGTGGCGCGCGTGTTGCCGGGCATGCAGTCGGCGTTCATTGACATTGGCCTGGAGCGTGCCGCGTTTTTGCATGTGGCCGACGTCTGGCATCCACCGGCTGAGGGCGAGACCCTTTCGGCGGCGCGCAATGCGGCCACCCAAATTCCGATTGAAAAGCAGGTCTTCGAAGGCCGGAGCTTGCTGGTGCAAGTCATCAAGGACCCGATTGGCACCAAGGGCGCGCGGCTGTCGACCCAGATCAGCATTGCCGGGCGCATGCTGGTGTTTTTGCCGCAGGACGAGCACATCGGCGTGTCGCAAAAAATCCCGCCCGAGCAGCGCGACGACTTGCGCCGACGGCTGCAGGTTCTGGTGGGCGAGCAGGGCGGTGGCTTTATTTTGCGCACCAATGGCGAAGAGGCTTCTGACCAGGAACTGGCGGACGACATCGCTTACCTGCGCAAGGCTTGGGCGCGTATCCGCCAGGCGGCCACCAAACTGCCCGCCACGTCGCTGTTGCACCAGGATTTGAGTTTGTTGCAACGCGTGCTGCGCGACCTGACAACGGAGTTCACCCAATTCATCAAGGTGGATTCGCAGGAGCAATTTGCCGTGATGAAGGCCTTTGGCCAGGAGTTCATGCCGGCGGCCGCGCAAAAGCTGGTGCATTACAAGGGCGAGCGGCCGATTTTTGACCTCTATGCCATCGACGAAGAAATTGCCAAGGCGCTGGGGCGTCGGGTCGAGTTGAAGTCGGGCGGTTATTTGATGGTGGACCAGACCGAAGCGCTGACCACGGTCGATGTGAATACCGGCGGTTTTGTCGGTGCGCGCAATTTTGACGACACCATTTTCAAAACCAATCTGGAGGCGGCCCAGGCCATTGCGCGGCAACTGCGCCTGCGCAACCTGGGGGGCATCATCATTGTCGATTTCATCGACATGGCGCCCGAGGAGCATCGCGAGGCGGTGCTGGCAGAAGTTCGCAAGCAGTTGGCGCGCGACCGGGTCAAGACCATGTGCGGTGGTTTTTCGCAACTGGGTTTGGTGGAAATGACGCGCAAGCGCACCCGGGAATCGTTGGCGCACATGCTGTGCGAGCCCTGCCCGGTATGCGCGGGCAAAGGCATTGTGAAAACCGCGCGCAGCGTGGCCTACGACATTTTTCGGGAAATACTGCGTGAAGCACGCCAGTTCAATCCCAGGGAGTTTCGCGTGGTGGCGTCCCCCAAGGTGATCGAGTTGTTCCTCGACGAGGAAAGCCAGCATCTGGCGGGCCTGAGCGAGTTCATTGGCAAGCCGGTGTCGCTGCAAAGCGAGAGCGCCATGGGGCAGGAGCAGTATGACATTGTGCTGCTGTGAATGCCCACGCTCGCTCGGTTTTACGGAACCCGATGCGGCTTCAACGGGCCTGAATTTTCCATTTGGCTCCATCATGTTAGGGTCCATGCCATGAAGCCAAGCAGTACGCAGCTTTATTTACGACTTCTCGGTTACGTCAAACCTTATTGGCGCATCTTTGCCCTGTCCATCCTGGGTATGGCCATCACGGCAGCCACCGAACCGCTGCTGCCTGCTTTGCTCAAGCCCATGCTGGATGGCGCGTTCATTGACAAGGACAACGCCGTCATCAAACTTGCGCCACTGATCATTTTGGCGATTTTCTTCGTGCGCGGTGTCGCCTCATTCATGGGAACTTATGCCATTGCCTGGGTCGGCAACAAGGTGGTGATGGACTTGCGTGAAGAAATGTTTCACAAGCTGTTGACGCTGCCCACACCGTTTTATGACGACCACGCCACGGGCAATCTGATCTCCAAACTGACCTTTGACGTGGCGCAGGTGACCGCTGCGGCGACCAATGTGGTGACGGTTGTCGTGCGCGATTCCATCATCATTGTCGGATTGCTGGGCTGGCTGTTCTATTTGAACTGGAAACTCACCCTGCTCAGTTTGGTCATGGTGCCTGTCATCGCCTTCATACTGAAAATCATCAACGCACGCTTGCGCAACGCCAGCCGTGATTCACAACAAGCGATGGGCGACATCACGCAGGTCATCGAGGAAAGCGTTGCCGCACACAAAGTGGTCAAGCTGTTTGGCGGACAACAATATGAGCGCGGTCGTTTTAGCGACCAGGTCAATTGGGTGCG
>JALNWC010000102.1 GCA_023231075.1 Rhodoferax sp. | reverse complement strand
TTCGCCTTGGGTGACACTGGACAGCTCTTGCGCTTGTTCGCGCATCACGCCTTGAAGCCGCTTGGCCGTGGTCTGGATCGCGCCCTTGTTGATGTCGCAGCCGATCCAGCGGCGGCCGAGTTTCTGGGCTGCTAACGCCGTGGTACCTGACCCCAGGAAGCAGTCCAGCACGATGTCGCCTGCATTGGTCGAAGCGTTGATGATCCGCGAAACAAGCGCCTCTGGTTTTTGGGTTGGATAGCCAAGTAGTTCTTGGGATTGGTTGTGGATTGGTTTGATATCTAGCCAAATGTCTTGAGCGGTTCCCCCCTGCTCAAGCGCTTCGTCAAGATACCGTTTAAGACGCGGCATGCCTCCGTCGGCTTTGGGCCAATGAATACGGCCTTCAGCCTCCCATTCATCCAATTTGGAAACCCCAACTTTCCAGTGATTACCCTTCTCGCCGGGATTAATGCCGCGCCATGATTTTCCAGTTTCGCCGTTGCGAAGACCGCGCGCGGTTAGGTCAGAGCGGGAGTATTGCCTGCCTGTTCCATCTTCAACTTGATCAAAAAATTGCTGAACATACGTGTCGCGCAACTCGGTTCGCTGGGGATTCCAGACGCGATCTGAGCCGCCGTAGTAATAGATCGTGTCATGGATGATCCCGTATCGGGCGGAATCGTTGTGTGCGCTCAGGCGTTGCCAAACGATTTCATTCACAAAGGCATCAGGCCCAAAGACCTCGTCCATCAGGATTCTCAAATAGCTATTCCGTGACGGATCGCAATGCAGATAGATTGCGCCGTCTAGAGAAAGCAACTCCTTCAACATCAGCAGCCGCTCGTACATGAACTGCAGATAGTTGTCGTTGCTCCAGATGTCGGTGTACTGCACCTGCTCGCCTAAAGCGTAGTCTTCGCCGTCGATCTTGAGCGTGCCCTTGGGGCCGCGCAATTGCACCTTGCGCACGTAGTCGGCGCCGCTGTCGAATGGCGGGTCGATGTAGATCAGCTTGACCTGGCCGCGAAAGCCGTTGGCCAGCAAATGCGCCAGCACTTCCTTGTTGTCGCCGTGGTAGAGCAGGCCACCTTGCAGGTCCTGTTGCTGCAGGTTTTTCGGCCATTTCGACCAGTCGGCCGCGCCCAGCGGCAGGCCCTGCGCCGCGTCGGCCGTGCTGAAGCGTTCCATGAGCTGCGCCGGAAAAGCCGTCACGCGGCCGAGCGGCTTTTTACCCACCCAGCTCAGCATCGGGCGGCCCTTGGCGCGGCTGATGGTCACGTCGGTGGGTTTTTTGGCGGCGGGTGTCGTATCAGTCATGGGGCATCTGGGTGTCAAAAAATAGTGATTCGTCGGAGTGCTTGCGCTGCCTATTGGATGGCGCTGTAGGCGAGTTGTCGATGGTGTTTCAAGGCGAGCAAAATCACTTCAGAATCAGAGTGCGCGTATAAAACCACATGCTGAGCGACCACGTACTCCCGTAAAAATGGCCGCCCTGCTTGCGCTGCCAATTGCATCACCGAAGCCGTGCACATTTGCGCCTGGACCGAGTGCCCATTCAAAAACCGGGCAGGCCGCCCGCCGACAGGAGACCAGCTCAGGATGCGCTTCATTTCCCGCAGTTCACCTTTGAGCTGGTTAAACCGGGTGAGGGCAGTGGCCGCGTCTTGCGTTACAAAAAATACGCGGACTTGTTCCAAATTGGAAGCGAAATTTGGCGTTGCGCCGATTCGGGCGTTGACCGGTAGTGCCATCAGTCTGCCAGCAGGGTGTCAAGGTCGTCGGGGGTGATGCGTTGTCCGGCAAGAATTTGCCTCAGTCCCGCCTCTGCCTCAGCAAGCAGCACCAAATTGGCGTGTTCTGTCTCTAGTGCATGGTAGTAATCCAGTTTGCGGGCATCAATGATGGCGACATAACTGGCACCGTTTTTGGTAAGAATTTTTTCAGATGCGCCATCGACCACGTCTTGCGCCAGTTCAGTCAGGCGAGCACGCGCTTCGCTGATAGGAACAACATCACTTGCACGCAGATTCATATTGATTCCTTAATGAATGTATTAATGTTTATTGTGCATTTTACGGCTGGCAGATGAAATCACGCACAGTCTTCTTGCCTTCGTCAAGTAATGTGGTGTCGGCAAACATGACGTGGTAGCTCAGGCGCTCGGGGTTGAGTTGTTCCCAGCGTTTCAGGGCCACGGCTTTTCGGCCTTCCAGGGTTTGCGGGGCTTGCCCTTGGGCATGGCGGCGCAGGTCGGCCTTGATGTCGGGGCTGAGTTTGTCGTTCTTGACTTCGACCACCAGGTGTTTGCCGTCGGCCCGGCGCAGCACAAAGTCAGGGGTGTAGGTGTGCCAGCGGCCATCGTCACCCAGGTACTCGGCGCGCAGGTCGGTTTTGCCCGCATCGGTCAGGCCACCGGTGAACCACAGGCCTTCGATTTGGTGCGGGTGCGCTTGCAACAGTCCCAGCGTCCAGTCCAGAAATTCGGCTTCCGGGTTGGAGTCGAAGTTGTAGCCTTCGTAGTGAAAGCTGCTTTGCAGCGCGAGGGCCGCGTGGGCCGTGTCTTTTGCGGTTTTGTAGAGGTGCTCGCGACTTTTGTCGAAGCTGATGCGGGCGGTGTAGACCGGTCGGCCATCCACTTCGGCGCGGTCAAAGCCGTCGGCCTTGACCAGGGCCACGGCCACTTCAATCTCGTCCCAGGTTTCTTCGTACTGGTTGCGCTGGGCTTCGATTTGCGTGCCCAGCGCGTCCAGGTGGTGATCGGGCACGTCTTGATCACCGTAGGCCGTGCGCAGCGCCGCCAGCAATTCGGGCGTGGTCAGGTGGTAACTGGTGGCCAGCCGGACCGCAGCGGTGTAGCCGTCCAGCGTGGGGGTAAACGGCTCCAGCAGCACGTCGGCGGCGTCCAGCCGTTGCAGTCGGGTGTCGCCGCTGGCGGTGAGCACGGGGCTCCAGGTTTGCACCACCGGGCCAAGGGGTGCGGGCAGGTCCGGCACGGTGAAGGCCAGTGGCGTGGTGCTGGATGCCCCCACCTTGCGCTGGATGCGCAGCACGCGTTTTTTGATCAGCAGCGGTGGCAGACTGGGTTTGTGCAGATGGATGGTTTTCTCAACCCGATCGGCGTGCTGGGTGTCCAGGGCTTTGAGGCTGGTGCCATAGGTCTCGGTCAACTGGTCTTCCAGCGTTTTCTTGTTGCTGGCAGTCAGATAGACCCGGGCGGGCCGGGTGTTGCCGCTCACCTGGCGCAGGCAGCGGGTGGCGGCTTGCAGCACAAAGTTATTGCTGCTGGCCAGCTTGCGCACCAAGGCGCAGGCAAACAGGCTGGGGCAGTTCCAGCCCTCGGTGCCCATGTTGACCAACAGCAGCACGCGGTGCGGTGCCGCGGGGTCACGCGCCACGGCCTCGAAGGCGCGGCGTGTGGCGTCGCTGGATTGGTTGTCCACCGCCAGCAGGGTGTCGGGGCCGATGCCGTGAGCCAACAGGCTTGATTCGATGGCGGGGCGCAGTTCGTCGCGGGCCTCCAAATTGGGGAAATACATCGCCAATCGGGCGGGTGCGCCATTTTCCAACGCCACGCGCCAGTAGTCCTGCACAAAGTCGCTGATCACGCTTTGCACCATGTGGGCTGCTTCGCCATCGCCCAGTTCCAGCACCTTGATGCCGCCTGCCAGCTCCTTCAGCACGCCGTCGCGGATGCCTTCGCCCAGACCGTACCAGACCACCACGTCGCGCAGGGGCTGGCGCTCAAAGTAGGGCGTGCCGGTGGCGTTGACGGTGACGATGAGATTGGTTTCCTGCGCCAGGTAGTCGATGGTGCGGCGGACTTTCTTGATGCCGTCATCCTTGAACACCGGCTCGCCGGTTTCCTTGTCCTTCTCCCATTTGCCCAGCAGCTTCTGGCCGTAGGTGTGGTGCGCCTCGTCCGAGAACACGGCCAGATGGGGCAACGAGGCAATGGCTTGCAGTCGCAGGTTGGCCAGCGCGGTGGCTTCTTCGTCTTTGCTGCCTGCGAACAGGCGTTGCGAGCCACCAGCGCGGACTGTTGGTTTCTGGATGCGTATTTTTTCGGTGTTGGTGACGATGACGTTGAAGCTGCTGCCCAGGGTGATGGGGATTTGCTTGTCGCCGTCGCGCGTGAAGGTGAGCTTGAGGCTGGCGGCAAACGGCTTGTGCAGGCGGGCGGGCAACAGCCGCTCGAAGGGGATGTCGGCCAATTCGCGCAGCGCGCTGAGGATGGTTTTGCCCGGAGCGAAGATCAAAGCGTTTTCGACGAACGGGCCATCGGGGTAATCAAGTGCCATGGCGAACTCGGTGGCGACGATGGACCCCATGAGAATGGTTTTGCCCGCGCCCATGGCCAGCGCCAGGATGTAGCTGGGGTAGTCCAGCGCAAAGGTTTCACGCAGGGACTCCAGGCCGTGTTTTTTGACAAATGCGTTGTCGGTTTGCAGGCGGGTGATGACCTCTTCGAGGCTGGTGTCGGCAATCAACTCCGTCAAGGCTTTGGAGTTGAGGCCCATGGCGGCCCGCCGTTCGCTTTTGGCGGGAAACAGTGCGGTGTAGAGGTCGGGAATGCGCGGCGTGTGCAGCACCAGCCGCAAGTACCAATAGGTTTCCAGTGCCCGGAACTGGGCGCGCCGCAGATAGCGCAACTGGTCGGTGGCGGGGTCTTCGAGGGCAAAGTCCAGAATTTCGCCAATGGCGGGGAAGTCTGGACAGTCATAGCGCGCGGTGCGCCAGGCGTCAACGCGCCCGGACAGGGCTTGAAACAGGTGATTCATTGGATTTCTTGTGATGTTTCAAGGAACGGGCTTGGGCTATGTCGATGCCTCTCCCAATCGTGCCACGTCAGTGCAACTGTTGCCGCAACAATTGCTTCAAGTCGGGCGGACTGAAATCCACGGTTTTCCCGGTGTAAAAATTGGCGCGTTTGAATTGCTTTTTGCCGACAGCCTGTTCACTCTCGGCGATGGCCAATACAAAGCCAGGCTGCTGGGTGTACAGGTATTGCATGTGGATGACTTCAGCTTCCAGCAATCGTGTGGTGCTTGAGGCTGCGATGATGATCAGCGGCGTGGTGTGGTCAATCACGTGGTCCGCCACCATGTTGCCGGCAAACGGTAATTCGACTTGGCTGCGGTGCGGCAACTTCAGTGCGCCTGCAATTTCGGCCACAACCTCGGCGACCCGGTCTTTGAAGTCATTGGCCGCACGTTCCTTGTGCGAGGTGGCCAACGCAAAAAGCTGTTGGGCCGCTGCCGCAACCTGAAAAATGGTGGGCGCAATCAAGCGCTGGTCGCTCAGGCTGGCGATCAGGGTTTCGTCTGAATAGTCCACGCCTGCGGTGTCACTCAACTCTTCAGCCCAACGCTGCACCAAGTCAGAGTCAACATCCCCCCCATACATGGACGCATAGAGTGCGGCTTCGCCGTTTTCATCAATTTCAAAGCCATGGGACCGCTGACGAACCCGAATGACGACTTTGTCGTTGCTACCAGGGTATTCAAGGGGTGTGACGATGCGCTGAATCGACGCGCTGTCCTCATGCACTTCAAACAGGGCGCAAATGGTTTGTTTTAAGCCAGGGGCAAAGTCCACGTGTCTTTCTCCGATGCGAGTGTGATGCCACACACCTTGCAAAATTGCAGTGTCAGTTTTTGCCGGTCCACATCAACCCTTGGGTCGAGTCCGTCAAGGGTTAATAAATCCAGTTCGGGTGCGCCAGGAAGCCGGCGGTTGGTGTAATCCGGCGCTGTTTCACAGGGCATTTTGCAATGAACACCTTTGTGGCTGGGGTGAAAATGCAATTCAAACAATGGGTATAAGGATTGATTTTCAAGAACGCAAAATAGCCACGCCATGAAAGCCGAATCCTGAAGGGTTTCGCCATCACGCCACATCAACACCGCGCGATGCGTGTCTGAGACTGACAGCAAGTCGGTGGACATGAGCCGTGCAGAGCCCATTTTGTGAAGAGGTTTGGGTAACTTGTTGCGTTTGAGTGGTTTGAAAACAGGCACGCCAAGCAACTGCTTTGCAGCGGTTTTGTGATGGGCTAGCTCTTTAGGAGTCATGTCGTCATCTTAGCAGTCGGTACTTACCGCTCGTAACACCCTGATCCGTCCGTAAATTAGCACGACAGATGGCTTGGCAAACGGATTTATCTATTGCAAATAGGGAGTTTCATTCCATGATTTGCAAGGATAAATTCACACGCCACGCGCCCGATCCGCCAAAAACCGCTGGCGGAACGCGCCAAAGCTGCCGGCATCGAGCGCAGTGCGCACCTCGCGCATCAGGTTCAGGTAGTAGTGCAGGTTGTGGATGCTGGCGAGCATCGGGCCGAGCATTTCGCCGCAGCGGTCCAGGTGGTGCAGGTAGGCCCGGCTAAAGCCGCCGCTGACCGTGCCGTTGGGCCGGATCGCGCCTTTGCAGGCGTAGCAGCTGCAGGTGCTGTCGAGCGGGCCGTGGTCGGCCTTGTGGCGCGCGTTGCGCATTTTCAGGTCGCCAAAACGCGTGAACAGCGTGCCGTTGCGGGCGTTGCGCGTCGGCATCACGCAGTCGAACATGTCCACGCCTTGCGCCACGCCCTCGACCAAATCCTCCGGCGTGCCCACGCCCATCAGGTAGCGCGGCTTGTGCCAGGGCAGGCGGTGCGGCGTGTGCGCCATGATGCGCAGCATTTCTTCCTTGGGTTCGCCCACGCTCACGCCACCCACCGCGTAGCCGGGGAAGTCCATGGCCACCAGCTGTTCCAGCGATTCCTGGCGCAGCCCCTCGAACATGCCGCCCTGCACAATGCCGAACAGGGCGTTGGGGTTTTCCAGGCGGACAAACTCGTCCTGGCTGCGTTTGGCCCAGCGCAGGCTCATTTCCATTGAGGTACGGGCTTCCTTCTCGGTCGTTTTCTGGCCCTTGGTCTTGGGTTCGACCGACAGGTAGGGCGTGCATTCGTCCAATTGCATGGCAATGTCGGAGTTCAGCGTGGTCTGGATCTGCATCGACACTTCGGGCGACATGAACAGTTTGTCGCCGTTCACGGGAGAAGAAAAGTGCACGCCTTCCTCGGTGATTTTGCGCATGGCACCCAGGCTCCAGACCTGAAAGCCACCCGAGTCGGTCAGGATCGGTTTGGTCCAGCGCTCAAAGTCGTGCAGGCCGCCAAAGCTCTGCATCACGTCGAGCCCGGGGCGCATCCACAGGTGAAAGGTGTTGCCCAGAATGATTTGCGCGCCCATGTCTTCCAGGCTGCTCGGCAGCACGCCCTTGACGGTGCCGTAGGTGCCCACCGGCATGAAGATCGGGGTTTGCACCATGCCGTGGTTGAGCACCAGCGTGCCGCGGCGGGCGTGGCTGCCGGCGTAGCCGGTCTCAGGCACGGGGGGGTCGGTGCGCAGCAGGTCGAATTGAACCACGGGTTGGGCCGGGTGCGGGTGGTCGTGTGAATGCGGATGCGCAGGGTCGTGGGGGTGAGCGTGTGTCATGGCGATGGAAAGAAACTTGGGCAGTATTGTCTTTGAACCCTACCGGGGCTTGCCGGCATGAATTATTTCGCCAAACCTTGAGCGCCAGCGGTTCGCGTCAGCAGCATGGCGTCACCGTAGCTGAAAAATCGGTAGTTTTCCCGAATGGCATGGGCATACAGCGCCATGACGTGCTCATAACCGGCAAAGGCGCTCACCAGCATCATCAGGCTCGACTTGGGCAGGTGGAAGTTGGTGACCAGTGCGTCCACCAGCTTGAACTCGAACCCCGGCGTGATGAAGATGCGGGTGTCGCCGGAAAATGGGGTTAGATCCGAATTACGGGAGTCGCGAAGCGGATCCGTAGATTCGGCTCTGACCCCAATTTCTTTGGCCCAGGATTCGAGCGTGCGCACCGTGGTGGTGCCGACCGCCACAATACGGCCGCCGCGCGCGCGGCAGTCGGCCAGGGCCCGCTGGGTGGCCGCCGGCACTTCATACCATTCGCTGTGCATCTGGTGCTCGGCCAGGTTTTCTGTCTTGACCGGCTGAAACGTGCCCGCGCCCACATGCAGCGTGA
>JALNWC010000101.1 GCA_023231075.1 Rhodoferax sp. | reverse complement strand
GCGCTGGCGGGATGCAGTGCTAGGCGCTGCGAGTGCCGTGTGGCTATGCCACACAAGCGAGTAGCAACGACGCAATGCGCCCGCCAGTGCCGCCAGAAATGGGATATTTGGCATTTCTGCATCTCTTAGTGGCTGGCGCAGCTGCTGCCCGCCTTTTGGGGCATGGGCGCGTCACGATCGACGCCGGCAGCCGTCAGGCGTGCGTGGTAGTCAGCCCACAATTTGTCCTGTTGCGACCCCAGAAAATACAGATAGTCCCACGAATAGATTCCCGTGTCGTGTCCATCTGAAAAGCCGGGTTGGATGGCGTAATTGCCCACCGGCTCCAGGCCGCTGAGCGTGACCTCGCGCTTGCCGGTCTGCAGTACCTCTTGACCCGGCCCGTGGCCCGCCACCTCGGCTGACGGCGAATAGACGCGCATCAACTCAAAGGGAATGCGGAAGCTGGCGCCGTCAGAGAAACTGATTTCCAGCACGCGCGACTGGCTGTGCACCGTGATGTCTTGCGGCGCCGGGGCGCCCGCTTGCAAACCTGCCATGTGTGTCACCTCTTTTAAATTGCCATCCAGCTCAAACCAGCACGCGCTCGATGCCGCCGTCGTTGGCCAGCTTGACGTAATCCGGCATCCACTGGTCGCCCAATATCTGCCGGGCCATCTCCACCACAATGTAGTCGGCTTCCAGCAGGCCGTTTTGCAGGTCTTCGCCAAAGCGGCTCAGACCCTGCAGGCAGGCCGGGCAGGAGGTCAGCATCTTGATGTTGTCCCGGGCGCCGACGCCGGGGATCTGGCGCAATTGCGCCTCACCCTTCAGGATTTCTTCTTCCTTGCGAAAACGCACCTGGGTCGAGACGTCGGGGCGATTCAAGGCCAGCGTGCCGGATTCGCCGCAGCAGCGCTCGGACTGGATCACGTTGTCGCCGAGCAAGGCCTTGACCGTCTTGAGCGGCTCCTGCAATTTCATCGGGCTGTGACACGGGTCGTGAAACAAAAAGGCCCCGGCGTTGGCCAGCGTGATGCCTTTTTCCAGCAGGTACTCGTGGATGTCGATGATGCGGCAACCCGGAAAGATCTCTTCAAACTTGTAACCCTGCAACTGGTCGTAACAGGTGCCGCAGCTCACCACCACGGTCTTGATGTCGAGGTAGTTCAGCGTGTTGGCGACCCGGTGGAACAGCACCCGGTTGTCGGTGATCATCTTCTCGGCCTTGTCAAACTGGCCGCCGCCGCGCTGCGGGTAACCACAGCACAGGTAGCCCGGCGGCAGCACCGTTTGCACGCCGGCATGCCACAGCATGGCCTGCGTGGCCAGACCGACCTGGCTGAACAGGCGCTCGGAACCACAACCCGGAAAGTAGAACACCGCCTCGGTCTCGGAGGTGGTGGTTTTCGGGTTGCGGATGATCGGCACGTAGTCCTTGTCCTCGATGTCCAGCAGCGCACGGGCGGTCTTTTTGGGCAGGCCGCCGGGCAGCTTTTTGTTGATGAAGTGAATCACCTGCTCCTTGATGGGCGCGGTGCCCAGCGTGGCCGGCGGCGCCCGGGTCTGCTTGCGGCCCATCACCTTGAGCACGTCGGCGGTCATGCGTTGGGCCTTGATGGCCACATTGACCATCACCGAGCGCGCCAGTTTGATGGTCTCGGGGTGGGTGGCGTTGAGCATGAACATGGCAGCCGCACCGGCTGGCCGGAAGGTTTTTTTGCCCATTTTGCGCAACAGGTTGCGCATGGCCATCGACACATCGCCAAAGTCGATGTTGACCGGGCATGGGCTCAGGCACTTGTGACACACGGTGCAATGGTCGGCCACGTCTTCAAATTCCTGCCAGTGTTTGATACTGACGCCACGGCGCGTTTGCTCTTCGTACAAAAAAGCTTCCACCAGCAGGGAGGTGGCCAGAATCTTGTTGCGCGGGCTGTACAGCAAATTGGCACGCGGTACATGGGTGGAACACACCGGCTTGCATTTGCCGCAGCGCAGGCAGTCTTTCACGCTGTCGGCGATGGCGCCGATGTCAGACTGCTGCATGATCAATGACTCATGCCCCATCAGGCCAAAGCTGGGGGTGTAGGCGTTGGTCAGGTCGGCATGAAGACGACCTGGCGTTGGCTCGGCCCGCAGCAACTTGCCCTTGTTGAAGCGCCCCTCGGGGTCGACTTTGGCCTTGTAGTCGATGAACGGCTGCAGTTCGGCATCGCTCAAAAACTCCAGCTTGGTGATACCGATGCCGTGTTCACCCGAAATCACGCCGTCGAGGCTGCGGGCCAGCGCCATGATGCGCTTGACGGCGCCGTGGGCCGCTTGCAGCATCTCGTAGTCATCGCTGTTGACCGGAATGTTGGTGTGCACATTGCCGTCGCCGGCGTGCATGTGCAGCGCCACCCACACACGGCCCTTGAGCACGCGCTGGTGAATGGCGTTGCATTCCTTCAGAATCGCCTCGAACGCCACCCCGCTGAAAATCTGCTGCAAGGGCTGGCGGATTTGCGTTTTCCAGCTGGCGCGCAAACTATGATCCTGCAATTGCGCAAACAAGGGCTCGACGTCGCGCAGCCAACCGGACCACAAGGTGCGCACCTCGTCCAGCAGTGCCAGCGCCTGGGCCACGCGGTCTTCCAGCAGCTCGGCTGCAGAAATTTCGCCGGCATCGTCTTGCCGACCCACCGGCAATTGACCTTGCTGGAAATACTCTTGCAAGGCATCACACAGCGCCAGCTTGTTGCGCAAGCTCAGCTCGATGTTGATGCGCTCAATGCCGTCGGTGTACTCGGCCATGCGCGGCAGCGGAATCACCACGTCCTCGTTGATCTTGAACGCGTTGGTGTGGCGGCTGATGGCCGCCGTGCGCTTGCGATCGAGCCAGAATTTCTTGCGCGCCTCCGGGCTGATGGCAATAAAGCCCTCACCGCTGCGCGAATTGGCAATACGCACCACCTCACTCGTGACCCGGGCCACGGCATCGGCATCGTCACCGGCAATGTCGCCAAACAGCACCATCTTGGGCACACCGCCGCCGCTCAAGGCCGCGCCACGTTTGCTCTTGGTGGCATAACCCACGGCCTTCAAATAGCGGTCATCCAGGTGCTCCAACCCGGCCAGCACCACGCCACTGCGCTTTTGCTCGGCGAACATGAAGTCCTTGATCTCGACGATGCTGGGGACGGCGTCCTTGGCATTGCCAAAAAACTCCAGGCACACGGTGCGCGTGTGCTTCGGGCTGCGGTGCACCACCCAGCGCGCGCTGGTGATCAGGCCGTCACAGCCCTCTTTTTGAATGCCCGGCAAGCCGCTGAGAAACTTGTCGGTGACGTCCTTGCCCAGGCCTTCCTTGCGGAAGGATTTGCCGGCAATGTCGAGCCGCTCGGAGCGGATGGGCGTTTTGCCGTCGGCCTTGAAATACTGCAGCTCGAAGCTGGCCACGTCCACATCATGGATCTTGCCCATGTTGTGCTTGATGCGGGTCACCTCCAGCCACTCGGCCTGCGGCGTCACCATGCGCCAGCTGGCCAGGTTGTCCAGCGAGGTGCCCCACAACACGGCTTTTTTGCCGCCCGCGTTCATGGCGATATTGCCGCCAATGCAGGAGGCGTCGGCCGAGGTCGGGTCCACCGCAAAGACAAAACCGGCGCGCTCGGCCGCATGCGCCACGCGACTGGTCACCACGCCGGCTTCGGTCCAGACCGTGCCGACTTCATGGTCCAGCCCCGGCAGCGTGCGCATTTCGACCTCGGTCATGGCCTCGAGCTTTTCGGTGTTGATGACCACACTCTTCCAGGTCAGCGGAATCGCCCCGCCGGTGTAACCCGTGCCGCCGCCACGCGGGATGATGGTCAGACCCAGCTCGATGCAGCCCTTGACCAGATGCGCCATCTCGGCCTCGGAATCGGGCGTCAGCACCACAAACGGGTACTCCACGCGCCAGTCGGTGGCATCCGTCACATGGCTGACGCGGCTCAGGCCATCAAACTTGATGTTGTCTCTGGCCGTCAACCTGGCCAGCACTTTTTGGGCCTGGCGACGCAAGCTGGCGGTTTCCACAAAATGGGCATCGAAGGCGTGTACCGCCTGGCGCGCCACGTCAAGCAACTGCCCGACCAGTGCATCGCGCTCGGGATCGTCGGCGGGCTTGCGCCGTTTTTCTATTTCACCCAGCCGATGCTGCAAGGCTTGCACCAGCAGCACCCGGCGCTTCGGGTTGTCGAGCAGGTCGTCCTGTAAATAAGGGTTGCGCTGCACCACCCAGATGTCACCCAGCACCTCGTACAACATGCGGGCCGAGCGGCCGGTACGGCGTTCATCACGCAACTTGTTGAGCCAGCCCCAGGCGGGTGCGCCCAGCAGGCGAATGACAATCTCGCGGTCGGAAAACGAGGTGTAGTTGTAGGGGATTTCACGGATGCGCTCGGGCTCATGCGACGCAGTCGCGCCGGCAGGCATCAAAGACTTAAGCTGTGTGGGGGCGTTCATCGGTTAATTTGGTAACAACCATCGCGGGCGTTGCACGCTGTCACAGGCACGCTCTGGCTGGACGGGCGATGTTACCGCAGCACGGCATTGCCCTACTCAGGTGATGGTGAGCCTGACGGCAGCTTTGGGAAACCCTGACAGGCCCCCGGCCCACATCTGCCGCTAATCAAAACACCGTTAATGCGGTGGCCCCTGTGGTAGCGGGTGTGCCCTGGTTGTTCATGTTTGCGCCCAGCGTGGGCGTGGTGTCTTACTGGCTGCGCGCCTTGGGCGTTGACTGGAACCACCTGCTCAACAGCACCCATGCCATGACCCTGGTGGTGATGGCCGCCGTGTGGAAACAGATTTCCTACAACTTCCTGTTCTTTCTGGCGGACTTGCAAAGCATCCCGAAGTCGCTGATCGAAGCCGCCGCCATTGACGGCGCACGGCCCTGGCGACGCTTCTGGAGCATGGTGTTCCCGCTGCTGTCACCCGCCACCTTCTTCCTGCTGGTGATCAACATCGTTTACGCATTTTTTGACACCTTCGCCATCAATTGATGCCGCCACCCAGGGCGGACCAGGCAAGGACACCGCCATCCTCGTGTACAAGGTGTACTTCGATGGCTTCAAAGCCATGGACCTGGGTGGCTCGGCGGCGCAATCGCTGGCACTGATGGTGATTGTGGTGGCGCTCACCGTGGTGCAATTCCGCTACGTCGAGAAGAAAGTGAATTACTAGCTGGTTGAACGCCGCCCCTGCTTGACCGTGCTGTCACATGCCGTGATGATTTTGGGTGTGCTGGTGGTGGCGTTTCCGCTTTACTGACCTTTGTGACCTCCACCCGGACCTCGCAGGCCATTGTGCAGACCCCCATGCCGCTGCTGCCCGGCGCTCACCTGCTTGAAAACCACACCGCAGCCTGAAACGGTACCGGGGGCGGCCCAGGCTCCAAGGCGCCGGTCGGCCAGATGATGACGGTGAGTTTGATCTCGGCCCTGATCGTTGCCATTGGCAAGATTGCCCCCTTCATACGGGGCCGAAATATTGGACGCAGACTGCGCGCTGTCCCGTCCGCCGATCTACCGAGGCTTCAGAGAAAATGGTAGGGCGTCACAGACTTGAACTGTGGACCAAAGGATTATGAGTCCTCTGCTCTAACCAACTGAGCTAACGCCCCGACCGAACCGCGAATTGTAAGGGGCTGCCACGCGCTATTTGTGGTGGCTCAACGCGTTGCTGACCAATTTGGAGGTGATGTCCACAATCTGGATCATGCGGTCATAGGCCATGCGGGTGGGGCCAACCACCCCCAGGGTGCCCACCACCTGGCCGTCCACTTCGTAGGGGGCGCTCACGATGGAGAGGTCTTCAAACGGCACCACCTGGCTTTCGCCGCCAATAAAAATGCGCACGCCTTCGGCCTGGCCAGTGACATCGAGCAAGCGCATGAGCTGGGCTTTTTGCTCAAACAGGTCAAAGGCCCGGCGCAAATGGCTCATGTCGTTGGAAAAATCACTGACCGACAACAAGTTTCGCTCTCCCGAAATGATCACCTCGTCCTGCCCTTCGGTCATGGCCTCGGTATTGGCCGCCACGGCCGCGTTCATCAGGCTGGCAATTTCCACGCGCAGGCTGTCCACCTCGTTTTTCAGCCGCTCACGCACTTGCTCGATCGCCAGGCCGACGTAGTTGGTATTGAGGTGATTGGCGGCCTCCACCAATTGCGACTGGGTGTAGTCCACCTCGGTAAAAATGACCCGGTTTTGCACGTCACCTTCGGGCGACACGATGATGACCAGCAAGCGCCGCTCGGATAACCGCAAAAATTCGATGTGCCGGAACACCGAGGTGCGCTTGGGTGCAATCACCACGCCGACGAACTGGGACAGGCTGGACAGCAAATTGGCCGCATTGGAGATCACTTTTTGCGGCTGGTCATGCGCCAGACTGGGGGTGCCGATCTGGCCACGCTGCACGGTCAGCATGGTGTCGACAAACAGCCGGTAGCCGCGCGCCGTGGGAATGCGCCCGGCAGAAGTATGCGGACTGGCGATCAGGCCCAGTTCTTCCAGGTCTGACATCACGTTGCGGATGGTGGCCGGCGACAAGTCCAGACCCGACGCACGCGACAAAGTCCGTGAACCCACGGGCTGACCGTCCGCAATATAGCGTTCTACCAGCGCTTTGAGTAATAACTTGGCACGATCGTCGAGCATGCTTTCATTTTAGTGATGTAATTTGCAAATGAAGTCCAAATTCAAGCACGTTGCCTTGGTCGGCAAGTACCAAACGAACTCCGCAGGCGCCGGTGGCGCCAACTCGCGGGCCGCGCTGGTGACCGTGGCCCGTTTTCTGGATGACCTGGGCTGTGATGTGGCCATGGAGCAGGACACCGCGCTCAACATGGGCATGACCGATTCCCCGGCCTTAAGCGTGGCACAAATTGGCAAGCAATGCGATTTGTGCCTGGTGGTGGGGGGCGATGGCACCATGCTCGGCATTGGCCGGCAAATGGCGCCTTACGGGGTGCCGCTGATCGGCATCAACCAGGGCCGGCTGGGTTTTATTACCGATGTACCCTATGGCAGCTTCGCCACCAGTCTGGCGCAAATGCTGCGTGGCGCCTATGTGGAAGACCACCGCAGCCTGATGAACGCCCAGGTGCTGCGCGACGGCCATTGCGTTTACCAGGCCATGGCCATGAATGACGTGGTGGTGAATCGGGGCGCAACCTCGGGCATGGTGGAGTTGCGGGTCGAGGTGGACGGCCATTTTGTCGCGAACCAGCGTGCTGACGGTCTGATCATCGCCACGCCGACCGGCTCTACCGCTTACGCCCTGTCCTCGGGTGGCCCCTTGATGCATCCGTCGGTCCCCGGCTGGGTCATGGTGCCGATTGCGCCGCACACCCTGTCGAACCGGCCCATCGTGCTGGCCAATACGGCCAAAATCGCGATCGAAGTTGTGGCAGGTCGGGACGCCAGCGCCAGCTTTGACATGCAGTCGCTGGCATCCCTGATGCATGGCGACCGCATTGAGGTCGAACGGTCAAAACACCATGTGCGCTTTTTGCATCCGCAAGGCTGGTCTTACTTTGACACCCTGCGCCAAAAACTGCATTGGAACGAAGGAGTAGCTGTAACGTGAGCCTGAAACGCATGGTGCTGCGTGACTTTGTCATCGTCAGCGAACTTGAGCTTGAATTCGGCGATCGATTTACCGTGTTAACCGGCGAAACCGGTGCCGGGAAATCCATCTTGATTGATGCCCTGCAATGGGTCACCGGCGGCCGTGCCGATGTGGCATTGATCCGCGAAGGCGCCAGCCGTTGCGAGGTGAGCGCCGAATTTGACAGTCCCCCCAGCGTCAGGCAATGGCTGGAAGAGGCCGGTTTCGAGCCTGACGCCACGCTGTTGCTGCGCCGCACACTCGACGCGCAAGGCAAGAGCCGTGCCTGGATCAATGGCAGCCCGGCCACCGCCACCCAATTGCGCAGCCTGGGCGAGCAGTTGCTCGACATCCACGGCCAGCACGCCTGGCAAAGCCTGACGCGCCCGGAGGCCGTGCGCAGCCTG
>JALNWC010000100.1 GCA_023231075.1 Rhodoferax sp. | reverse complement strand
TACGGCGCCGTGTGCGCCATTTCCACCGTGCCGTTTTGCACGCCATCGACCACGCCAAACGCCGGCATCAGCTCGCCAGCCGCATGCACCGACACTTCGAACTTGCCACCAGACATCTCCTTGACTGCCTTGGAAAACACTTCGGCCGAGCCAAAAATAGTGTCCAGTGATTTCGGAAAGCTGGAAGCCAGACGCCAGCGAATGGCGGCCTGCGCGTGCACAGCCGGCGCCACACCGGCTGCCAGTACACCGGCAATGCCGGCGTGTTTAATTAAAGAACGACGATCCATAAGGTTCACTCCTGGAGTTGCAAGAAAAATATCGACGTGCGGGTAAGCGCAGCGACGACTGATTAGAGTCAGCAAGAATTGTAGAAACATGCTTGAAAATCGGCACGGGGGTTTTCCCTCTCATTGCTGTCAACAAGCTGTCAACCTGGAGTTCACCGGGGCTGACCGCCAAGCGGTTCAGACCGTCAAAAAAATGTCCGATGAAATGTATGGCACACCTCACCGGACAAAAAAACACCCGACCGGGCCGCGACGTGCGCGACCCGTCCGTCCAGATTTACAGCTTGACTGTGGTCATGTAGCTGTCGAAACGGTACTCAGAAAAACGCAGCCACAGCAACTGGTCGCGCTGGAAGGCACGCATGTCCTGGTGAATCTTCTTGAATTCCGGCGACTTGGCTTCGTGCTCGGCAAAGACTTCCATCGAGGCCTTGAAGCCGGCGTCCATGATTTCCTTGGAAAAAGACTTGAGTTGCGTCTTGTCAGCCACCAATTTCTTCAAGGCAATCGGGTTCAAGGCGTCGTATTTGGCCGTCATGTCGCGCGCGGCGTAAGCCGTGGCGACATCGACCATGGCCTGGTATTCCGGCGACAGCGCGGCATAAGCCTTGGTGTTGATGAAAAACTCCAGTTCCGCGCCGCCCTCCCACCAGCCGGGGTAGTAATAGAAAGGCGCCACCTTGCTGAAACCCAGCTTCTGGTCATCGTGAGGACCGACAAACTCGGTGGCATCCAGCGTGCCTTTTTCAAGCGCCTGGTAGACATCACCGGCAGGCATATTTTGTGACACCACACCGAGTTTTTGCATGGCTTCGCCAAACAGGCCGCCACCCATGCGCATTTTGAGACCCTTGAGGTCTTTCACAGACTTGATTTCCTTGCGGTACCAGCCGCCCATCTGGGTGCCGGTGTTACCCGAACTGCGGCTCTTGATGTTGTACTTGGCATAGAACTCGTCCATCAGCTTGCGGCCGTTGCCATGCTCCATCCAGGCGTCCATCTGACGCGCGGTCAGGCCAAAGGGCACCGCACAGCCAAAGGCAAAAATGGAATCCTTGCCGGTGAAGTAATAGGGCGCGGTCTGGGCCATCTCGACCGTGCCGTTCTGGATGCCGTCAACCACGCCAAATGCCGGCATCAGTTCGCCCGCAGCATGCACCGAGACTTCAAACTTGCCGCCGGAAAGTGCCTTGATGGTCTTGGCGAACACTTCGGTACCGCCAAACAGCGTATCAAGCGACTTGGGAAAGCTTGACGCCAGGCGCCAACGCACATTGGCGCCCTGGGCATACACGGCCGGTGCGGCTCCTGCAGCCAAAATACCGGCAATCCCTGCATTTTTAATAAGCGAACGACGATCCATTGATTTACTCCTCGGGTTACAAATTAAACGCCCAGCCACGCAGACGTGACTGGCAACGACGGTCAAGTGTCATCTGATATTTTAGGAAACGCAGCGCCTGCAAACGGCCGGGTTTACCCTCACAAAGGCATGCCGCCTTCACAAAGCTTGCGCCAGCGCAAAGCGTGTGCGAATAGCGGCTTCGATACCGGGCGCATCCAGACCCTCGATGGCCAGCAACTTGGCCGGGTCGCCGTGCTCGATGAAGGCGTCACGCAGCCCCAGTTGCAACACGGGCCGGGTGATGCCTGCCGCCGCCAGGGCTTCGAGCACGGCGCTGCCGGCCCCGCCCATGATGGCGCCCTCTTCCAGTGTGACGATCGCCTCGTGGCTGGCGGCCACTTGCAGCAGCAGGTCGACATCGAGCGGCTTGGCCCAGCGCATATTGACCACGGTGGCGTCCAGCGCCTGGGCTGCCTGCAATGCAGGGTACAGCAGCGTGCCGAAAGCCAGAATGGCCACGCGCTGGCCGGTACGGCGAATCTCGCCCTTGCCGAAGGGCAGCGCGTCGAGCGTGCTGCTGACCGGCACGCCGGCGCCCGCGCCGCGCGGGTAGCGCACCGCCACCGGGCTATTCTGGGCATAGGCGGTACTGAGCAACTGGCGGCACTCGTTTTCGTCGGCCGGGCAGGCCACGCTGATGTTGGGAATGCAGCGCAGGTAGGAAATGTCATAAGCGCCGGCGTGGGTGGCGCCGTCGGCTCCGACCAAGCCCGCACGGTCGAGTGCAAACACCACCGGCAGGTTCTGGATGGCCACGTCGTGGATCAACTGGTCGTAGCCGCGCTGCAGGAAGGTTGAATAAATCGCCACCACGGGTTTGAGCCCCTCACAAGCCAGGCCGGCGGCAAAGGTCACGGCGTGCTGCTCGGCAATGCCCACATCAAAATAGCGGTGCGGAAAGCGCTGCTCAAAAGCCACCATGCCCGAGCCCTCGCGCATGGCCGGCGTGATGCCCACCAGCCGCTCGTCGGCGGCGGCCATGTCGCACAACCAGTCGCCAAAAACCTGGGTAAATGTGGGTTTGCTCGCCGCCGCTGATTTTTGCAGGCCCACCGCCGGGTCAAACTTGCCCGGGCCATGGTAGGCCACCGGGTCGGCTTCGGCCAGCTTGTAGCCCTGGCCTTTCTTGGTGACCACGTGCAAAAACTGGGGGCCCTTGAGGTGTTTGATGTTCTCCAGCACCGACACCAGCGTCTGCACGTCATGGCCGTCAATCGGGCCCACGTAGTTGAAACCGAATTTCTCGAACAGCGTGACCCGGCTCACCATGCCCTTGGCCGATTCTTCGAAGCGGCGTGCGAGCTCCAGCAGCGGCGGCGCACCGCGCAAGACGTTTTTGCTGGCGCTCTTGGCGGCGGCATAGAACTGGCCGCTGAGCAGCTTGGCCAGGTAGCGGTTCAGGGCACCCACGGGCGGGCTGATCGACATGTCGTTGTCGTTCAGGATCACCAGCAGGTTGCAGTCCGAAACGCCGGCGTTGTTCATGGCTTCAAAAGCCATGCCGGCGGTCATGGCGCCGTCACCAATCACGGCAATCGCGTGACGGTCTTCGCCCTTGAGCCGCGAGGCCATGGCCATGCCCAGGGCGGCCGAGATCGAGGTGCTGGAGTGTGCCGTGCCAAAGGCATCGAATTCGCTTTCGGCGCGCTGCGGAAAACCGCTCAGGCCGCCCAACTGGCGCAGCGTGGCCATGCGCTCGCGCCGGCCCGTGAGAATTTTGTGCGGGTAGGTCTGGTGCCCCACGTCCCAGACCACCCGGTCATGCGGCGTGTTGAAGACATAGTGCAGCGCCACCGTGAGCTCGACCGTGCCCAGGTTGGAGCTCAGGTGGCCACCGGTTCGGGACACGCTTTCCAGCAAAAAGGCACGCAGCTCGGTGGCCAGGGTGTTGAGTTGATCGCGCTGCAAATGCCGCAGGTCAGCCGGCGCCTGGATGGTCTGCAACAGGGGGTAGGGGTTATTCATCAACATGGGCTCGAAGTTTTGACAGGGGGAAGCGCATCAGCTTGAACGCTGCACCAGCAGGCTTGCCAGGCCCTGCAAGGCGCGCGTATCGGGCAAACCACTGGCGGCCAGCGCGGCCAGGGCCTCGTCGTAAAGGGTCTGGGCATAGCGCCGCGCGGACGCCAGCCCCATCAGTGACACATAGGTGGGCTTGTCCTGGGCTTGATCCTTGCCCGCCGTTTTACCCAGCGTGGCGGTATCTGCGGTGACATCCAGCATATCGTCGACCACCTGAAACGCCAGCCCCATGGCAGCGCCATAAGCCTGCAGGGCTTGCAGCGCCTGCGCCGTGGCATCACCGCAAGCCGCCCCCATGAGCACGCTGGCCTGCAACAGGGCGCCGGTCTTGAGTTGGTGCATTTGACGCAACTGGTCTTCGGTCAAGGCCCGCCCGACGCTGGCCAGGTCAATGGCCTGCCCCCCGGCCATGCCGGCACAACCGGCCGAGCGCGCCAGCAAACGGCACAGGCGGGCCTGGCGGTCGGCCGGTACCGAAGCGTCCTCGGGCGTCAACAATTCAAAGGCCAGGGCCTGCAGCGCGTCACCCGCCAGCAGGGCGCTGGCCGAGCCAAATTCCACATGCACGGTGGGCTTGCCGCGGCGCAACACGTCGTTGTCCATGCACGGCATGTCATCGTGCACCAGGGAGTAGGCGTGGATCAGTTCGACCGCGCACGCGGCGCGCAAGGCAAGCGCTTCGTCAGCCGCAGCGACGGGCAGTCTGGCCTGGCGCATGGCTTGGGTGACCGCCTCAAACGCCGCCATGACCAGCAGCGGGCGCAAGCGCTTGCCGCCGTCCAGCACCGCATAGCGCATCGCCACCATGAGCTCGGCGGGTGCCGAGTGGTCCAGATCGGCGGTCGCGGCCACGCTGACCCAGTTGTCCAGCGCCTGCTCCACGCGCTGCAACTGCAGCGTGCACCAGTGATTCAAATCAAAGTGGTCGGTCATGCTGTTTCACCGTTCCAGGTCTTGAGTGTGCCCTGGTCCAGCACCTTGATCTGGTCCTCGACCGCGGCGAGACGATCACGACAAAATTTCAACAGCTCCGCGCCACGCTGGTATTGCGTCAGCAGCTGCTCCAAAGGCATATCGCCGGACTCGAGCCTGGCCACCAGCTGCTCAAGCTCCTGCAAGGCAGCCTCGTAGTGCGCGGGTGCAGCAGCTCCGTGTTTCGAGGCAGTAACCATATAACGCAACACTCCCGGGAACAAAGCCGTGATTTTAGGCGTTACAGGCCAAGCCTTACAATAAGAGCCAGGCAGCTCTCAAGGTAGCTGCCCTTCAAGCCCCTCAACGAGGGGTTTTTTGCATCTTAGAAGGACCGAGTTGTGCAAACACTGTGCAAAACCACCCCCCGTGCCAGTCACGAAAAAACCGCTCATCCGCAGCAGACGCCGGGATTGGGCCCCACCCTTTCCCGCGGCGCGCAACTGCCCGTGAGCGCCTATTTTGATCCCGCGCTTTACCAGCGCGAACTGCAGACGCTGTTTCAGCAAGGGCCACGCTATGTGGGTCACGCCGCCAGTGTGCCCAACGTGGGCGACTACGCCACGCTGGCCCATGAGGCCGAGGGCCGCGCGCTGGTGCGCACGCCCAGCGGTATTGAGCTGGTCTCCAACGTCTGCCGCCACCGCCAGGCGATCATGCTCAAGGGGCGCGGCTCGCTGCAAAACGCCTCGGCCGGCAACATCGTCTGCCCGATCCATCGCTGGACCTACAGTGCCGGCGACGCCACGGGCCAGACGCCCGCGGGCAAGCTCATGGGAGCGCCCCACTTTCCGACCGACCCCTGCCTGAACCTGGGCAACTACCCGCTACGCCAATGGAATGGCCTGCTGTTCGAAGACAACGGACGCGACATTGCAGCGGACCTGGCCGGCCTGGGTGAACACGCCGCCCTGGATTTTTCAGGCTATGTGCTCGACAAGGTCGAACTGCACGAATGCAACTACAACTGGAAAACCTTCATCGAGGTCTATCTGGAGGACTACCACGTCGGGCCGTTCCACCCGGGTTTGGGCCACTTTGTCACCTGTGACGACCTGCGCTGGCAGTTTGGTGAACAGTTCTCGGTGCAGACCGTGGGGGTCTCCAGAGCCTTCGGCAAACCCGGCTCCCCGACCTACCAGCGCTGGCACGATGCGCTGCTGCAATACCGCAACGGCGCCTTGCCCGAGCGTGGCGCGATCTGGCTGACCTACTACCCGCACATCATGGTCGAGTGGTACCCGCATGTGCTCACGGTGTCCACGCTGCACCCCATGGGGCCCGACAAGACGCTGAACCGGGTGGAATTCTTCTACCCCGAGGACATTGCCGCTTTCGAGCGCGAATTTGTCGAGGCCCAGCAGGCCGCCTACATGGAAACCTGCCTGGAAGACGACGAGATTGGCGAACGCATGGACGCCGGGCGTAAGGCGCTGCTCGCGCGCGGCGACAACGAGGTCGGCCCCTACCAGAGCCCGATGGAAGACGGCATGCAGCATTTCCACAACTGGTACCGCCGCGCCATGGGGCCAGAGGGCTTATAGCTGTGCAAGCGCTCTGGATGGTGTGGGCGGCCTTCTTTTTTGCCACCATGGCGGTCGGCATCAAGGTCGCCTCAAGCAGCTTCAGCCTATTCGAGCTGGTGTTTTACCGCGGCCTGGTCAGCGTCGTCTTCTTGGCGCTGGTGTTGCGCGCCCGGCGCACACCGCTGGCCACCCAAGTGCCCATGATGCACGCCTGGCGCGCGGCCATTGGCGTGTTTGCCTTGTCCAGCTGGTTTTATGCCATTGCCCATTTGCCGTTGGCCACCGCCATGACGCTCAACTACATGAGCGGCGTCTGGGTGGCGGCTTTTGTGGTGGGCGGCGCCCTGCTGTATGGCCAAAGCAGTCGCCAGGGGCCGCTGATGGCCACCGTGCTGGCCGGTTTTGCCGGCGTGGTCATGATGCTGCGCCCCACGCTCAACCAGAACCAGTTGTTTGCCGGCCTGGTAGGCTTGCTCTCGGGCATGGGCGCAGCCATGGCCTATTTGCAGGTGACCGCGCTGGGCAAGGCAGGCGAGCCCGAAGGCCGCACCGTGTTCTACTTTTCTGTCAGCACGGCACTGGCCGGGCTGGCCGGTGTGCTGTGGACTGGCTTTACCCCCTGGGCCAGCGTGACTTGGCAAGCGGCCGCCTGGCTGATTCCGATTGGCGTGCTGGCTTCCCTTGGCCAATGGGCCATGACGCGCGCCTACAGCCGCGGTGCCACCCTGCTGGTGGCCAACCTGCAATATGCCGGCATTGTCTTTGCCGCTTTTTACAGCCTGGTGTTGTTCGACGACCCCATTCCGCTGATCGGCTGGGCCGGCATGGCGCTGATCGTGGTCAGCGGCATTGCCGCCACCGTGCTGCGCACCCGCGCCCTGCCAGACACCCCGGCTGAAGAACACTGAGCCATCTCAAAGGAACACCGATGTACAGCACCCTGATTTCTGTCGCCCAACTGCAAACCCTGAGGGCCAGCGGCCAGCCGCTGATGGTGTTTGACTGCAGTTTCGAGCTGATGCAGCCGACCGGCGGCGACCAGCAGTACCTGGAAAAACACCTTGCCGGCGCCGTGCGTGCCGACCTCGACCGCCACCTGAGCGCCCACGGTGCCCCGGATGCCGCCAGCGCTGGCCGACACCCGCTGCCCTCGCGGGAAAGTTTTGCCCGCTGGCTGGGCAGCGTCGGGTTCAGGCCCGAGATGCAGGCCGTGGTGTATGACCGCCAGGGGGCCAATTACGCCGGACGCCTGTGGTGGATGCTGAAATGGGCCGGGCATGAAGCGGTTGCGCTGCTCGATGGTGGTCTGCAAGCCTGGGTTGCAGCAGGCGGCGCCGTCGAGACCGGCCCCGGCACCGAGCCGTGTCCAGCCAGCTTTGCGCTGGCCGAGCCGGCAGCCGCGTTGGTCGACGCCGACAGCGTTGCCGCTCGCCTTGGGCATCCGGGTCAAACCGTGCTGGACGCGCGCGCTGCACCCCGCTTCAGGGGCGAAGTCGAGCCGCTCGACCCGGTTGCCGGCCACATTCCCGGTGCGCTGAACCGCCCGTTTGGCGACAACCTGGACGCCAACGGTTTCTTCAAAAACCCCGCTTCCTTGAAAGCCGAATTTGACGCCCTGCTGGCGGGCCGCGACCCGGCCAGCGTGGTGCACCACTGCGGCAGCGGCGTGAGCGCGCTGCCCAACCTCATCGCCATGGAAGTGGCGGGCCTGGGACGCACGGCACTGTATGCGGGCAGCTGGAGCGACTGGTGCAGCGAGCCCGGTCGGCCGGTCGCGCAGTCTTAATCAGTTGGGGTCAGAGCACGTCGCTGCGCGAGTGGTCTGACCCGCAAAGTATCAAAATAGTTGGGATCAGAGTACGTCGCTGCGCGAGTGGTCTGACCCGCAAAGTATCAAAATAGTTGGGGTCAGAG
>JALNWC010000099.1 GCA_023231075.1 Rhodoferax sp. | reverse complement strand
TGCCAACAACGCCTACACCGACCCGCGCCAGCGCCAACTGTTCAAGAACATCATTTACGTGGGCGCCCTGTCGGTGCTGCTCGATGTCGACGCCGAAGTGTTCGAGAAACTCTTTGCCGAGCAATTCAAGGGCAAAGAACGCCTGCTCGAATCCAATGTGCAGGCGCTGCACATGGGGCGCGACTACGTCAAGCAGCACATGCAGGCGCCGCTGGGCATTCGGGTGCAACGCGCTGACAATGTGGGCGACCAGATCTTCACCGAGGGCAACAGCGCCGCGGGCTTGGGCCTGGTGTATGGCGGCGCCACCGTGGCCGCCTGGTACCCGATCACGCCCTCCACCTCGATCCCCGAGGCGTTCCAGAAATACTGCGAGAAGTTCCGCATTGACCCCGCCACCGGGCAACACCGTTTTGCCATCGTGCAGGCTGAAGACGAGCTGGCTTCGATCGGCATGGTGGTGGGTGCAGGCTGGAACGGGGCGCGCGCCTTCACCGCCACCTCGGGCCCCGGCATTTCCCTGATGACCGAGTTCATCGGTCTGGCTTACTTTGCTGAAATTCCGGTGACCATCATCAACGTGCAGCGCGGCGGCCCAAGCACCGGCATGCCCACGCGTACCCAGCAGGCGGACCTGCTGGCCTGCGCTTATGCGTCGCACGGTGACACCAAGCATGTGCTGCTGTTCCCGCAAGACCCGCACGAGTGCTTTACCCATTCGGCGGCGGCACTCGATCTGGCCGAGCGGCTGCAAACGCCGATCTTTGTCATGACCGACCTCGACATCGGCATGAACCAGCGCCTGTGCAAACCATTCGAGTGGAACGATGCCAAGGAATACGACCGCGGCAAGGTCATGACGGCCGAAGAACTGGAAGCCGGCAAGCCCTTTGGCCGCTACAAGGATGTGGACGGTGACGGCATTCCGTGGCGCACCCTGCCCGGTACCCACCCCAGCAAAGGCGCTTTCTTTACCCGCGGCACCTCGCGCAATCCGCAGGCCATGTATTCCGAGGCTGGGGCCGACTACATCTACAACATGGAGCGGCTCCTGCATAAATTCAAAACCGCAGAGACCCTGGTGCCCCAGCCGGTGTTCCGCAAGGCCGCCGAGCCCACCCGACTGGGCATCATCTACTATGGTTCCACCACCCCCGCCATGCGTGAGGCGCTGGATGTGCTGGAAGCCCATGGCGATCATGTCGATGCCATGCGTCTGTGCGCGTTTCCATTTCCGGATTCCGTGCGGGAATTCATCGCCGCGCACGACAAGGTGTTTGTCGCAGAACAGAACCGTGACGGCCAGATGCGCACCATGCTCATCAACGAGCTGGAGGTCGACCCGGCCAAACTGGTGAAGGTGCTGCATTACGACGGCACGCCGATCACCGCGCGCTTCATCATTCGCAACATTCACGATAGCGTGCAGAAGGAGACCGTATGACTTTCATTGCCAAACCCAGGCTGCATCACCCCACCCTGCACACCAACAAGGTGGGCTACACCCGGCGCGACTACGAGGGCCGCATCTCCACCCTGTGCGCGGGCTGTGGTCACGACTCCATCTCGGCGGCCATCGTCCAGGCCTGCTGGGACCTGGACATCGAGCCGCACCGCGTGGCCAAGTTATCAGGCATTGGTTGCAGTTCCAAAACGCCCGACTACTTTCTGGGGGCCTCGCACGGCTTCAACACCGTGCACGGGCGCATGCCCAGCGTGTTGACCGGCGCCAACTTGGCCAACCGCGAGCTGCTGTACCTGGGCATCTCGGGCGATGGCGACTCGGCCTCGATCGGCCTGGGCCAGTTTGCCAACGCCATGCGGCGCGGCGTGCGCATGGCCTACATCGTGGAAAACAACGGCGTGTACGGCCTGACCAAGGGCCAGTTTTCAGCCACCGCCGACCGCGGTTCCAAGAGCAAGAAGGGCGTCGTCAACAGCGACAGCCCGGTCGATCTGGTGGGCATTGCGCTGCAACTGGGGGCGACCTTTGTGGCGCGCAGTTTCTCGGGTGACAAGGCGCAGCTGGTGCCGCTCATCAAGGGCGCCATGGCGCATGGCGGCGCGGCCTTCATCGACGTCATCAGCCCCTGCGTGACTTTCAACAACCACGGCGGCAGCACCAAGAGCTACGACTATGTGCGCCAGCACAATGAGGCGGTGAGCCGCATCGACTTCATCACGCCAGGGCACGAGATCACCGCCGACTACGCCCCCGGCGAGGTCGTCGAGGTGGAGCAGCATGACGGTTCGGTGCTGCGCCTGCGCAAGCTGCACACCGACTATGATCCGACCGACCGCTATGCCGCCATGAGCTACATGCAGCAGCACCAGGCGCGCGGCGAGGTGGTCACCGGCTTGCTGTACGTGGACCCGCTGGCCACCGACCTGCACACGGCCATGAACACCTGCGCCGTGCCGCTCAACACGCTGAATGCCGCGCAACTCAATCCGGGCGCCAAGGCGCTGGAAAAAATCAACGCGGCCCTGCGTTGAACCTTATTGACCAATGACATCCTAGGGAGTCTGCCATGCCCGAACGCACTGTTTTTCAATCCATGGCGCAGCGCCATGTGGTCAGCGTGGTGCCCACCGCCACGGTGTACTCTGCGGCCTGTGTCATGACCCGGGCCAATTGCGGCAGTGTGCTGATCATCGACGCCAGCAACACGCTGCTGGGGATCGTGACCGAGCGCGACCTGATGACCCGCCTGGTGGCCAAGTCACTCGACCCCGCCACCACCACGGTGGCCGACATCATGACGCGCAGTCCGCTTTGCGTGGTGCCCGAGACCAAGGTGGCCGATGCGGTGCTGATCATGATCGAGCGCGGCTTCAGGCACTTGCCCATCGTGACGGACAACAACCGGATTCTGGGCGTGTTTTCGGTGCGCGACGCCTTGCCGCGTGAAGTGCAAACAGCGCAAAGCCTGGCCGAATTCAATGAGCAGGTGAACGACGCGCTGGGTTGAGCCTAGAAACGGCGGTTGGATGCGCCTGCCAGTGCCGTGATCGGGGTGCCAGGCAAGACGCGACGACGTGGCGGGCTACTGCCCGCAAGGAGGAGCAACGCAGCATGGCGCCCCGAGCGCGGTGCTGGCAGGTGCATAGCGCTCTCACCCATGAGGTGAACCCCATCGAAGCCGTCAACGCTTGATTTCATGCGGCTTGGCCAGGGATACAAAGCGATCAACTGCCGTTTCTAGGTTGAGTTGCCAGGGGTTCAAGAAGCCTTCAACAACCACTGGCTGGTCCATGCCCGCGCGTGTTCCAGGTTGGCCAGCGCTGCCTTGCGGGGCGGCTCACCCAATTCAAAGGCTTCGCCACGAATCGCCAGCAAAGTGCAGGGCGGTGGCGGTTCGCCCTGCATGTCCTGATAGACCTGTAGCAAGGCCTGTGGTGACAAAGCGTGGGTGGTGAAGCTGGCGTCCTGTGCCGCCTGTAAGCCGGTGACCTCGAACGGTGCGGCGCAGTTCAGGCTGGCATCGATGAACAGCACCCGTTGTCGGCCGATCAGGTCGAGCGCGTGCTCAATCTGCAACTGGTAATCTTCCAGAAACTCGACCTGGGCTTTTAAGTTCTCTGGCAGTTGCTCGCGCAGCGCGGCCAGGCACAGCGGCCCCAGCGCATCATCGCCCCGGCTCAGGTTGCCCCAAGCCAGCACCAGCAGCGGGGCGGTCATGTGGTGCGCGTCAGCCCGCCTTGTGGCGATTTCTGTACCTGGTCCAGCAGCGTGCCGTCAGCGCCCAGCAGCGTTACCTCCAGCGGCATCTGGCCCAGCGCGTGGGTGGCGCAGGACAGGCAGGGGTCGTAGGCGCGAATGGCCACTTCGATGTGGTTGAGCAGGCCTTCGGTGAGCTCCTGGCCGTCCAGATAGTCGCGCGCCACGGCGCGCACCGACTCGTTCATGGCCTGGTTGTTGTGGGTGGTGGACACAATCAGGTTGCAGCGCGTCACCAGGTCGTCGTCGCCGACCTCGTAGTCGTGGATCAGCGTGCCGCGCGGCGCCTCGATCATGCCGACGCCATGGCGTTGGCGCACGCCGCTGGTGAGCAGGTCGCCCGACAGCAGTGCCGGGTCGGCCAGCAGTTCGGCAATCACTTCCACCGCGTGCAGCATCTCGATCATGCGCGCCCAGTGGTAGGCCAGCGTGGCATGCACCGGCTCGCCCCGGCCCCAGGCGACGAAGGCCTGGCGTTCGATTTCAGCGCGCGCGCTGGGAATGAAGTCGCAGTTTTGCACCCGCGCCAGCGGCCCCACGCGGTACCAGCCCAGTTGTGCACCCAGGCTGCGCAGGTAGGGAAACTTCATGTAGCTCCAGGGCCGCACTTCTTCCTCGATCAGTTCCAGATAGCGCTGGTCGTCGACCTGGTCAAACAGGATGCGGCCATTTTCATCGCGCACCCGCAGCACGCCGTCAAACAAATCCATGGCGCCGTCGGCACGCACCAGCGACATCAGCTTGGAGCGGAAGCTGCCAAAGTTGTTGTACAGCGCCGGGTTTTGTGCATGCAGTTGTTTGGCAATATCCACCGCATCCTGCGCCCATGCCAGCATTTGTGGCAGCTCGCGCTGCAGGCTGTTGCGTTCATCCAGCGTGACCAGCTTGTTGATGCCGCCCGGCACGGCGCCGGTGCCGTGCACGCGCTTGCCCGAGGTGATGCGGATGATTTCCTGGCCAAACTTGCGCAGCAAAATGCCTTTTTTGGCGATTTCGGGGTGGGCCTGCGCCACGCCCACGATGTTGCGTTTGGCCACTTCTGAATCAAAGCCGAACAGCAGATCGGGCGATGCCAGGTGAAAAAAGTGCAGCGCATGGGATTGCAGCATTTGCCCGTAGTGCATCAGGCGCCGCACCGCGGTGGCGCTGGCGCTCACCGGCGCGGCGCCCAGCACACGGTCAAAGGCCTTGGCCGCCGCCAGGTGGTGCGACACCGGGCAAATGCCGCACAGGCGCTGCACCATCACCGGCACCTCCCAGTAGGGGCGGCCTTCGATGAATTTCTCGAAGCCGCGGAACTCGACAATGTGCAGCCGCACCTGCTCGATGTGGTGGTTGGCGTCGAGCAGCAGCGTCACCTTGCCGTGCCCCTCGACGCGTGACACCGGGTCAATCGCCACCCGGCGCAGGTGTTCGGGGTGGGCGGCGGTTTCAAGGGGGAAAGTCATGGGGTGCTCCTTGAAGCGCAGGCCATCGCGGCGATGGCGCCGCTCCTACAAAATTCCGATGCCATCGCGGCGGGGGCGCCGCTCCCACGGCAAGCGCGATGGTTTGTAGGAGGTCCGCCCTCGGGCCGATGGTTTGTTTTAGTCATAGTGAATCAGCCCATGCCCCAACTGCGGCGTGCGCCCCGCCAGCAGGTCGGTCAGAAACGACCAGATGGCGTCGGCGCTGGGCGGGCAGCCGGGCAAAAAGTAGTCCACATGCACCACCTCGTGGATCGGGTGCACATGGTTCAGCGGCAGCGGCAGTTCGGGGTCGTTGGGCACCTGGCAGCCGGAAGCCGTGCCGCGGTGGCTGCAGTACACGTCGACCAGCATCTGGCCCACGTCGCGCTGGTTGCGCTGCGCCGGCAGGCCGCCGTTGATGGCGCAGGCACCTACCGCCACCAGCGTCTTGCAGTGCGCCCTGAACTCGCGCAGCACCTGCACGTTCTCGGCGTTGCACAGCCCGCCTTCGATCAGGCCGATGTCGCAGCGGCCAATGGTTTTGATGTCGGTCAGCGGCGAGCGGTCGAATTCGACGTGTTCCAGCAGTTCCAGCAGGCGCTCGTCGATGTCGAGGAAAGACATGTGGCAGCCAAAACAGCCCGCCAGCGACACGGTGGCCATTTTGAGTTTGCGCGGCGCGTGCAGTGGCAGGGCGCCATGGTCAGCCGTATTCATGACGCATCCTCCTGTGACACCGGGTGGCTGTCAAACCGGCGCTGGCCAATGGGGATGACAAAGCCGCGCCGTTTCGGCAGGATGGCACCCACCGGACAGATGTTGGCGGCGCGGTCTGAGGGGCTGATGGTGCTGTCGCCCAAATGGCCGCTCTCGCTGTTGACGAGCAAATGCGAGGCCACGCCGCGCCCGCCCATGGCAAACACCTGCTTGCCTTCTTGCGCACTGGCGCGCACACACAAGCCGCACAGGATGCAGCGGTTCAGGTCCAGCAGCAGCTCGGGGTGGCTGGCATCGACGCGCCGATCGGGGTAGAACTCTTCAAAATGCGGGCCGTCCATGCCCATCTGGTACGCGGTGGCCTGCAGCAGGCAGTTGCCGCTTTTTTCGCAGGAGGGACAAAAATGGTTGCCCTCGACAAACAGCATCTGCAACAGCGTTTTGCGCTGGGCGTTGAGTTCGGGCGTGTCGCTTTCGACCTCCTGGCCGCTGCTGGCCTGGATGGTGCAGGCCGCGCCGCTGCGGCCGTTGACCTTGACCGTGCACAGGCGGCAGGAGCCATGCGCGGCAAAGTCGGGGTGCCAGCACAGGTGCGGAATGTAATGCCCGGCGCGGCGCGCGGCCTGCAGCAGGGTGTCGCCCGGGCCGAATTCGAGCTCTTGCCCATCAAGCGAAAACGTGCCCGGACTCAGGGCGTCGATGCGGTGCTCGGTGGTCATTCAATGTTCTCCAGGTGCGCGCCGCGGTCGTTGCGCCCGGTCACGCGCCGCGCCTGCGACAGCTCGGCGTCCAGGTCGAATCCGGCCACAAAGTGCAGCGACTTCAAATGTTGCTCGTAGGCTGGCCGGAACTTGGCAATGGTGTCACGCAGCGGGTTGCAGGCGGCGGCGCCCAGGCCGCAGTGGGTGGCGCCATGCATCAACTTGTCGAGTTCATACAGCACCTGGATGTCGGCGCTGGAGCCGTACCCGCGCTTGAGCTTGTCCATCTGGCGCACCACCAGTTCGGTGCCGACGCGGCAGGGTGTGCAAAAACCGCAGCTCTCGTGGGCAAAAAAATGGGCAAAGTTGCGGGCTACCTCAAACAGGTCGCGGCTGCGGTCAAACACCATGAAGGCCCCCGCCGTGGGCACATCCTCAAAACCGATGTGGCGACCAAACTCCAGCGCCGACAGGCACACGCCGGAGGGGCCGCCCACCTGCACCGCCTGCGTGTCGCGCGCGCCGCAGTCTTCCAGAATGCGCCCGATGCGGGTGCCAAACGGGTACTCGTAAATGCCGGGGCGCTCGCAGTCACCCGAGACCGAGTGAATCTTGGTGCCGGTCGATTGCGCCGTGCCGATGCGCGCCCACCAGGCACCGCCGTTCACCGCAATGTGGGTCACGGCGCAGAAGGTTTCCACGTTGTTGACGGTGCTGGGCTGGCCCAGGTAGCCTTGCTCGACCGGAAAAGGCGGGCGGATGCGGGGCACGCCGCGCTTGCCTTCGAGCGACTCGATCAGCGCCGACTCTTCGCCGCAGACATAAGCGCCGGCCCCCACATGAATGGCGATGTCGAAGTCAAAACCGGCCTTGCCCTGGATGGCGTGGCCCAGCAGCCCCTGTTCGCGTCGGCGCTGCAGTACGGCTTGCAGGGGTTCCAACAGGTAACGGTACTCGCCGCGCAGGTACATCAGCCCCTGGCCGGCGCCCACGGCCCAGGCGGCGATGGTCATGCCCTCAAACAGGGTGTCGGCATAACTGGTGAGCAGCACCCGGTCCTTGAAGGTGCCGGGCTCGCCTTCGTCGGCGTTGCAGATCACGTAATGCGCTTGCCCGACCGCGTTGCGGCACAGTTGCCATTTGGTGCCGGTGGCGTAACCGGCGCCGCCACGCCCGCGCAGTTTGGAGCGCTTCAGGTCGTCCAGCAGGGCCTGGGGCTCACGCGCCAGCGCGGCGGCAATGCCCGCACCCGGCGCCGGTTGCACACCCAGTTTGACATCGGCCAGGCGAATCTGATCCTCTACCCGTGACCATTCCGGCGGCCATTGCGCGGGCGGTACTTGCTGTTCAATCAGCTCCGCCATCAGGGCAATACGTTCAGGGGTCAGCCGGGTGATGACTTGATGGTGGTTGATGAGCGCCGCCGGCCCCTGGTCGCACAGCCCGGTGCACGAGGTGGTGGCGACGCTGACACGGCCATCGGCGCGCATCTGCTTCGGTGCCACCTTGAGCAAATGACACAATTGCTGCAGCAGGGCTTCGCTGCCGAGCAGGCGGTCGGTGA
>JALNWC010000098.1 GCA_023231075.1 Rhodoferax sp. | reverse complement strand
GCACTGCCAGAACCCCGGTGGCTGGTGGCCTTGGCGCGCTGCGCGCATGGTGTTCACTGATGCATCCGGGCTGCCCCATTGAGCAGGTCTACCTGTACACCGAGCCCATCGACTTCAGAAAAGCCATCGACGGCCTGAGCGTGCTCGTGGAACAGGAACTGGCTTGAGCCCCTTTGCCAGTGCGCTGTATGTCTTCACCAGCCGCCAGCGCAACAAAATCAAGGCGCTGTACTGGCACCGCAACGGATTTTGCTTGTGGCAAAAGCGCCTGGAGCGCGACAAATTTGCCTGACCAGAGAAGCAAACGCGCTCACCCAAACCTGCAGTTTGCAGGAGTGTCGATTGCCCACGCATCAACTCGCAGATCAAAATCGACTATCGGGCCGGTACAAATAGCCGAATGAAATCAAAAGTGGAGGCCGTCGAGACCATCCTGGGTCGCAAACTGTCGACATGAGAATCAATCTAGTCAACTTGGTGCTGGAGCGGATCATAAAAATCGCCAGCTTCCGGCTCAGCCAACGTTTAGCCGGCTGAAATCAGAAAACTCGCACCATTGATTACCAAGTTCAGATCGTTTGGGGCAGCTTGCGAACTCGGTTGTAGAAACTGAGCATCCGTTTGGCCTGCGCGCTGGATGACCATTCATTGGCATGTTCACGGCCTGAGGCTCCGAGGGCTTTCCGAGCCTGTTCGTCGCCAAGCATCGTGACAACTTTTCCAGAGAAGTCCGTCAAATCTTCCTGTGCAATCCACACGCCCTCGCCTTCACGCAATACATCTCGCGTTCCCAACTCTGCAATGGATACGACCGGAACACCTTGTGCCATGGCTTCAAGCAACACCAAACCCTGAGTTTCAGTGCGCGATGAAAATACAAATACATCCGCAGCGCGATAACAACTATTCAGTTCCTTATGGCGATCAAAATAGCCAACAAACGCCACGTTCTCGCTAATTCTTAAATCCCTGACTTCTTGTCCCAGACTTTTTAACGCCGGGCCTTCACCTGCAATGAGGAAGAGAATGTTTGGAATTTCATGACGAATCCGATCAACAACCTCCAACAAGAACCCGATGTTTTTTTCATGTGCAACACGACCAACAAACAGAATGACAGGTCGATCCTGCGGGATACCATGTTTCGCTCGAAATGCTGCGCGATCACCTGGTACGAAACTCTCTGGTTCTATCCCGGTCGGAATGACTTCTGTGTGGGTCGTGATGCCGTAGCTTTTCAAAACCTTCAGCATTGGATTTGATGGCACGACCATGCCATCCAGGCTATTGCCTTGATGACGAGAAAAACGGTTGGCAACAAAACGTGTTACCGTTTTAGGAACGAAGGGAATGTAATGGTGAAGATATTCTTCAAAAAAAGTGTGGTAGGTTTCGACGCAAGGAATCGCCAATACGCGGGACAACCTGACCCCTAAATAATGCGCAACGAAAGGGGTCTGTATATGGATAATGTCATAGTTTTCGCTGCTAAGTTTTTCAAGATGATTCATCACCCATTTGAAACTCATCAGTCTGTCTTCAGGATCGAAAGGAACACTGCGTGACGGTACGCGCATGATGTCCGTTTCGTCAGCACTTGGTTTCAAATAATCAGGTGCGATTATATGGACGATGTGACCAAGCAAACGAAGGTTCCGGTGGTAAGTTTCTATTGAAGTTGATACACCATTGATTCGAGGAAAATAGACATCGGAAATGAATAGAATTTTCATGATGATTAAATGTCAGGTTGATGTCAATTCATGAGTGACAACTCTTGTCCCTTTGCGCCGCCCACCCCCTGATGAGACTTTACTTTTGTCAAGTTAACTCAGCAAAACAAGCACCCAGACAATAACGAGATTCAGCAAACACACCAGCACGGATGCGCTCCCTATGTCTTTGGCTCGCTTGGCAAGTCTGTGATCGTCAAGAGAAATCCGGTCCACAGTGGCTTCGATTGCTGAATTTATCAGCTCCACAATAAGTACCAAAAGCACACAAGAGATCATGAGTACACGGCCTAATAATTGACTTTCTATAACAAACGCAAGTGGTATGAGAATAATGGCAAGGAAAACCTCTTGACGAAAAGCATCTTCATGACGAAATGCCGCACTTAAACCAGCACAAGAGTATTTAAATGCATTTACCACTCGCTTGAAACCGGTTTTTCCCTTATAATGACTTTCCATATATTTTTTAAATTTCAGTAAGTTTAGGCACAGCGGTTTTGGGAGCAGCACTTCTTAATATCAATTCCATGCGACCATCCAGGTGCTCCACTATTGCGGTGCAGCTATCTACCCAGTCACCACAATTGATGTATTGTAATCCATCAATTTCCTTGATCATTGGCCAATGGATATGGCCGCAAATCACACCATCGAGACCAAGATCACGTACGTGGCGAATAACGGAATCTTCAAAATTGAAGATGAAGCTTACCGCTGTTTTTACTTTTCTTTTGGCATACCCGGCCAAGGACCAATAGCCCGGAATTTTGAGTGTTCTTCGCAGCCATGATAAATAGATATTCAGACTCACCAGGAAGTTGTATGCCTTATCCCCAAGAATGGCGATCCACCTGTGATGTCGAGTCACCTGATCGAATTCATCGCCATGCAAGAGCAAATAGCGGCGACCATCTGCGGCCGTGTGAATGTAGTCATGCGCTATAACGATGTCACCAAATGAGGATCCTACGTATTCGCGGATGGCTTCGTCATGATTACCGGGTATAAAAATGACTTTTTCACCGTGTCGGGCACGGCGAAGCATTTTTTGTACAAATGTATTTTGCTCGGGAGACCAATGCACCCCACCACGGCTCATGGCCCACAGGTCAATGATGTCTCCGAGCAGAAAGACTTGTTCAGAAGAGTATTCTTTGAGAAATTCCAGAAGATGTTGGGCTTGGCAAGCCTTGGTGCCAAGGTGTATGTCTGACAGGAATATGGATCGGACTTGTCGAGGCGTCATGTTGCTGATGTCCTTGCCCAAGCAGACATGCAGCTTTTGAATTTAACGCGACCTGCGATTTCTTCGGGTTTTTCCATCTGCGAAGCTTCGCATGGGCACAAGTCATTTTTATTGCATTTATTTGGCACTTTGATTAAATACTCCACTCCATCCGCTTGCTGCAATGCTCAGCTTTTGGGGCCCCAGTTTGGTCAGTGTAAATTTGCCACCGCTTCCCAAGGCATATCGCAACGCCCAGTTGGCCGCAGGTCCAAAGTGAATCTGCTCCCCGGTAAATCTGATTTCCAACGCAACATCTGTTTTACAGATGACACCAAAGCTCTCCGCCCAAAGTCCTTCTCGGGTTTTGATGAACTCAACGAAAAGCGCGCCGTTTTTCTCAAGAATTGACACCGCCAATGGCTTGCCGTCGTCCATGCTGGTCTCATCCCATTTCAAGGGAAACATCTGATCGTCAAGCAACTTTCTCAGTTCACTGATCGTTGCAGCACACGTTTGCGATTCTTGGGCTGGGCTATTGAATGACAAAAAAAGGGGAAGAAGCAGCAGGGACAAATTTCGATACATGGAAGATGTATGGTTTGTTGGGGATTTGTGCAGACTGGTTCGCGACAGATTTTCAAAAGGCGTGTCAGCCCCATGTTCTCATTGCACGTCTCACGACCAGTCTATCGGAGAAAGGTGACAGATTGCGTGTCCTTTGGCGGATCAGTCCAGAAAATCGCCACCCTTGCCAAGGTTTTGCCAACGGTTGTGCCCTCGAACGGGGTCAACAATGCACAGCGCTGCCATACCTGGCACTCAAGCGACATTTCTCGCATGCTTGGCGCCAGCACCGGCAGGCCTTGATTCGACTTGATCTTGCCCTTGACGTGCTTGGAATTAGTGAGAGGTCACCAATAATTGCTGCAACGCAACAATTATTCACCATCCACGTCCATTCGCACTACAATTCATCATGCTGCACTGCAACATAACAACCCAGCCGGGTTGCCGAAGCAAATGCCATCCATCACTCCAGGAAACTGAAATGAACAAAACTGTTGAAAACTTCGCCGCTACCGCCAAAACCAACCTGGAAGCCGCTCAAGCTCTGGCCACCAAGGCACAGGCTGGCGTGGAAAAGCTGGTTGACCTGAACTTGGCCGCCTCCAAGGCCGCTTTGAGCGAGTCGTTCGAACACGCTCAGGCCGTTCTGGCTGCCAAGGACCCTCAGGCACTGGCAGCGCTGCAAGCCTCCCTGGCCAAGCCCTTGGCTGAAAAGACAACGGCCTACGCTCAGGAATTCCAGAAAATCGTTGCCGGTACCAGCGCCGAATTCACCTCCGCTGCCCAAGCCAACATGGCCGAAGTGCAAAAAGGCTTCGCAACCCTGGTCGAAAGCGCGACCCAAGGCGCACCCGCCGGTTCCGAGTCCGCCATGGCCTTTTTCAACCAGGCCATGAGCGCCAGCCAGAATGCTTTCAAGACAGCCCAAGCTTCTGCTCAGCAAGCGGTCGACACGGCCCAGGCAAATTTCACTGCGGCCACAAAGCAAGCGGTAGACACCGTCAAGAAGGCCACCAAGACGGCATGATCCGCTGAATGAGTCGGCAAGTATGACGTAAACGGCACTTCAGGGTGCCGTTTTGTGTTTTCGAACCAGCACAAAGTGATCGCGATGCAAAGTCAAACCGAACATTCGGCACAGGCAGATACGTCAGCCCCCGAGGCTGATGAACGGGTCTTGCTGCTGGAAGAGGTCAATTTCAAGTGGTTGCTGGCAGGCATGGGTCTGTGGATTGACATGGTACGTTTTCACAAGGACCGCCGCTACGCAGCCCGCTTCCTGGCGCTGGCCGAGGCGTCAGATTCCCCGGCACTGCGAAAGTGCGCCGCCTCATTGCAGTGCAAAAAAGCGGCTTCTTGCCAGTAGCGTACGATCCATTCCATGAAGTATAGAAAGACAGGCATGGCGGCCATGGGCACCTTGCTGACCCTGGTTTTCACCCTGGCGGGATGTGGCAGCACACCGCCTTCAACGGCACCCCAAGCTGCCGCAAGCACACCGAAGGCCAAACCGGTCATCGCGCTTGCCCTGGGGGGTGGCGCCGCGAAGGGCTTTGCCCATATAGGCGTCATCAAGGCGCTGGAAGCGCAGGGGATCGTTCCCGACATCGTGATCGGCACCAGCGCCGGCTCGCTGGTCGGCGCCCTGTATGCCTCCGGTAAAAGCGGCTTCGCATTGCAGGAAATGGCCATTCCCTTCGACAAATGGCAATTTATTGACTGGGGCATGCCCAATCGGGGTTTGATGAAGGGCGAGGCCCTGAGCCGGTTCGTGAACTCGGCCGTGGGTGGCCGCCCGATCGAGAAATTTCCCAAGAAATTTGGCGCGGTCGCGACCGACCTTCAATCGGGCGAGCCCATTGTGTTTCGCACGGGCGATGCCGGCATAGCCGTGCTCGCCTCAAGCAGCGTGCCGCTGGCTTTTCAGCCCGTGACCATTCGCGGGCGCCAGTATGTCGACGGCGGTCTGACCAGTCCGGTGCCGGTCAAACTGGCCTATGACATGGGCGCCAGCTTCGTCATCGGTGTCGACATTTCCGACAAACCGGCGAATGGCAGCATCAATAGTTCGATCGAGGTGGCGTTCCAGATCCTGGCCATCATGGGCCAGATGATCCGTCGCTATGAAAGACCGGTGGCCGATGTCATGATCCAACCCGATATTTCCAGGCTCGGCTCGGTTGCTTTTGACAATCGGCACCAGGCCATCCTGGAAGGTGAACGGGCTGCGGGGATTCACATGGCGGGGCTCAAGGACAAGTTGGCAAGGTTTGGCCAACCATAGCCCCCGGATGGCATCCGGGCTACGGTGACTGCAGAAAAATATCGATTTGGGCGCCGCCCAGAGCGGCTTTGGACACCTTCAATTCGCCCTGATGACTGGCCACCAGGTCCTTGACCACGGCCAGGCCGATGCCGTGGCCGGGTACCCGCTCGTCGAGGCGCACGCGCCGCGCCAGCACGGCACCGGGGTCGGCAAAACCCGGGCCGTCGTCACAGACCCGTATAAACAAGCGCTTGCCGTCCACCCATAGGCGAACAGACACCTTGTGCTGCGCCCACTTGGCCGCGTTGTCAAGCACGTTGCCCAGCATCTCGAAGGCGTCACCTTCGTCCATGCGCCAGCTCAGGTCAGGCGGGCAGTCCAGCGTGAACGCCAACGGCTTGTCCACATACACCTTGGCCAGGGTGTCGCGTATTCGGCCCAGGATGGGTGCCAGTGCCAGCTGCGGCGCAAAACGCGCGGCACCGCTGGCGCCGGCCCGGCCCAACTGGTGCACCACAATGTCGTTCATGCGATCCACTTGCAGCGCCACCATGGCGGGCAATTCGGCCGGTGCATCGAGGGAGGCGCGCAACGCCGCCAGCGGTGTTTTGAGGCTGTGCGCCAGGTCGTCCAACGCATCTTTGTAGCGTGTCTGCCGGGCTCGCTCCTGGTCCATCAGGCCGTTGAGGTTATGGGTGAGTCCGGCAAGCTCCATCGGGTAACGGCCCTCGACCCTGGCCTGCTCGCCTTGCTCAATATGCTGGATTTCCCGTGCCATGCGCCCCAGCGGGGCCAGACCCCAGCGCAGCAACAGGGTTTGCGTGAGCAACAACAACAGCCCGGTGCCACCGAGCCAGCTCCACAGCGTTCGCTCAAAGGCCTGCAACTCCTGGTCAAACACGGTTTTATCTTCCAGCACAGAAAAAACCAGCGGCGCCGCCCGGTCGTTCACAGACCACTTGACCGCGTAGCTGGCGGCCAAAAAGGCACGGGCAGCTCCCGCTGGCTCTCCGGGCTGCGACGGGGGTGCAATCACGGTGTCAAAGTGCCACTGGCCCGGTGCCTGCTGGCGCTGAAAAGGCAGATTGAGCCCGAGTGTGGACGACGACTGCCATTCTTCGTTTTTGTCCAGGTTGGCAATATTGGCGTACAGGCCGGACGCCGGCAGGGACAAGCGGGGTTCAGCCAGCGCCACCGGCATGACCAGCGCACCCTGGGCATTGAGCTCGGCCCCGGCCATCAGCAGGTAGATGGTGGTTTGCAGGCGGGCAAAGCGCTGGGCACGCACGCTGTCCACATAAGCCTGCTGCACCGCCCCGCCGGCACCGGCCAAAAAGACCAGCAACACAACAAAAGCACCCCAGATCAGGCGGGCCCGGATGGACAGCGGCGATTTCACTTCAGTACAAAGCGATAACCGCGACCGCGCAGCGTTTCAATGGGTGCCAGCAGCCCGTCAGGGTCAAGCTTGCGCCGCAGGCGGCCGATCAAAACCTCCAGCACATTGCTGTCACGGTCTTCGTCGTGCGGGTACAGGTAGTCGGACAGCTCCTGCTTGCTCACCACCCTGGCGCGCTCGCGCACCAGGTATTCCAGCACCCGGTACTCGAAGGTGGTCAGGTCAAGCGCGTCACCCCTCAAACGGGCGCTCTGGGCCGAAAAGTCGATACTCAGCGCACCCAGCGTGAGCACCTCCGAGGTCGCCTTGTGGGCGCGCCGCAGCAGCGCCTTGACGCGCGCCGCCAGTTCGGGGTACTCAAAGGGTTTCACCAGATAGTCGTCGGCACCGGCCTCCAGCCCCAGCACCTTGTCCTGCCAGCTGCCGCGCGCGGTGAGAATCAGGATCGGCAGGGTTTTGCCCTCGGCGCGCAGGCGCTGCACCACCGCCAGTCCATTCAGCTTGGGCAGCCCCAGGTCGACGATGACCAGGTCCAGCGGGTATTCGCGGGCCTGAAACAGGCCATCTTCACCGTCGGCGGCCAGGTCAACCCGGTACCCCTCGGCTTCGAGCTGGCGCTTCAGGCTCAGCCGCAGCACCGCATCGTCCTCAACCAACAGCAAGCGCATGTCGCTATAGCCTGCGCCCGCTGGCGGCGTCGATCAGCACCACAATGACTTCGCCCTTTGGCGTGAGCACCTTGACACGCCAGACCAGGCGACCGCCGCGCTCGGCCTGATCCACCGCCAGAACACGCCCGCCTGTGGCTTGCTGTGCCAGGGCCGCAGCATCATCACGGCTCACATCGGCCCAAGCGGGCAGGCTGAGCGCCAGCATCAGGGCAGTGATCAAGGTAGTCAAAAATTTCATGGCGTGTTGAGGTCTTGGGCGCTTGCGTCTGGCAATGGTACTACCGCCGAAGCCTGGCTGACTACTGCGT
>JALNWC010000097.1 GCA_023231075.1 Rhodoferax sp. | reverse complement strand
TTGTCGGCGGCGTCATTCCGCGCCAGGACTACGACATGTTGTATGCCGCTGGCGTCAAGGGCATCTACGGCCCCGGCACGCCGATTCCGGTCAGTGCCAAGGATGTGCTGACGCAGATCAAGATGGCACTGGCGGCGTGATCGGAAGCGATGTGATACAGTAATACGGTATTTCAACCCGTCATCTGAAGGAGTTTGTCATGGCCGTATCTGTGCGTATGGACCCCTTGCTTGAACGCGAGCTCGAACTCGCGGCCAAGCGGCAGGGCCTGACCAAATCACAATTCATCATCAACGCGGTAGAACTCGCCCTGGGGCGCAAAGACCCTTACGCGCTGTACCAGCAGGTCATGCGCGAAGTGGCTGAAGAACCGGGTAGCGAGGCGTTAACCCTGGCCTTTGCCGGTGAGCCCCATGAGCCCTACGACACCGAACGTTCGCGCGCTGCGCTGATCGCCAAACTGCGAGCCAAACATGGCCTCAGCACTGATTGACGCGAGCGTGATGGTGGCGGTGTTCGCGCCGCGTGAGCCGCAGGCCGAACGTTACCGCGACTTGCTGGCCCTGGCGGCGCTGGAGCGCTGGTCTTTGTCCACCACCTGGCCGTGTGTCGTTGAAGCCAGCTACCTGGTGCCGCCACCGCAGCGCTTTGCCCTGCTGAACTGGATTGGCAAAGGCGGTGTGATGGTTTTTCCGTTTGAGCAAAGCGCCTTGCTTGATTTTGTGCCGCTGATGCAGCGCTACACCGAAAAGCCGCGCACCGAGATGGATTTGGCCGATGCCTCTTTGCTTGAATTGGCCGCCCAGACGGGTGTGACGACCATCATGTCGCTGGATCAGCGTGATTTTTCGCGATACCGTTTGCCCGATGGGCGGGCGTTTGAGATTCTTTGACCGATCGGGATGTCATGCATTGCAACTGCCAATTTTTATTGTTTTTTGAAACCAGGAAAGATCAACAATTTTTGATGCTGATATGTATGATTGGTATCTATCAAATGTCCGGAGATGATCATGACAGCCATGCCCCAAACCGACTCTGCCAAGCCGTTGCCAAGCGTTGCCAAGGTATTCACCACGGGTCGCAGCCAGGCGGTGCGACTTCCCAAAGCGTTTCGTTTTACGACCAACGAGGTCACGATTGAGAAGGTGGGCTGCGCCGTCATCTTGCGGCCCAAACAGACGCAGGAAGAGTGGTGGACACAAATGCAGCTTGCAATGGATGGCCTTCGGGGCGTGCTCGATCCCATTGAACGCAACAAGATTCCTGACCAAGACGATAGGGTGTCATTTGATTAGTCAGAACCTATGAAGTATTTGCTTGACACAAATATTTGCATCTACGCGATCAATCAGCGCAGTGATCAGCTTGTGCAACGTCTGCAAGCAGCCGGGCCTGCGCATCTTGCGACATCAGCTTTGGTGGCGGCTGAACTGGCTTTTGGTGTTGAAAAAAGCAAGCGTCCCGATACCAAAGAAAAACTCATGCTGTTTTTGAGTGGTTTGCACGTTTTGCCGTGGACGGATGCGGCGATTTGGCATTACGCCAAGCATCGCAGGTCACTACAGGAGGCGGGTACACCCATAGGCGACATGAACTTGCTGATTGCGTCGCACGCATTGGCTGAAGACTTTACATTGGTGACCAACAATACCCGTGAGTTTGAGCGCGTAGAGGGCTTGATTGTGGAGAACTGGGCTGCCTAAGGTCGCAGTTTCTCGCTAATGATGAAAACTCAAGTCATTCTTGTCGACTGGGAAAACGTGCAACCTGAGTTGCTGCCTGCGCTCAATCTGGAGGGCACACGCGTTCTTGTTTTTATTGGACCGCACCAAAACAAGCTACCGTTCGCAGTTGTTCAGGCCGTGCAAAAACTCGGCCAACGCGCGCAGTACGTGCAGGTGAGTCAGCAAGGTAATGACGCGTTGGACATGCATATTGCTTTTTACATGGGCCGCTTGGTTGCTGAACTGCACGATGTTTACTTTCACGTCATCGCTAAAGATCGGGACTACGATCCGTTGATCGCGCATCTGAAGGAACTGAAAGTGGGCGCGGCAAAGTGGCACGATTTGGCCTCTATCCCTATTCTGAAAAGAGCCTCCGCCACGACGTTGAAGGAGCAGATTGAAGCGACCAAGGACTGGCTGATGGAGCGAAAAGCAAATCGCCCCAAGACGCTGAAGACCTTGACGAACAGCTTGAAAACATCCGCTTTTGCTGGTCGATTGACGGATCAAGAAATTGGTACGTTGCTGAGCGGGCTGCAAGAGAAAAAGCTGGTGACCGTTCAAGGTCAAAAAATTGAATATCCGGGGTTGTCAGATGCTTGACACCATCCTTCACGGCAGCCCGTTGGCCCAGCGTCGCGCCATGGCCAAGGCCATCACTTTGCTCGAATCCACCCGCGCTGACCACCGCCTGCAGGCCGACGACTTGCTCACCAAGCTGTTGCCACACACCGGCCAGTCGTTTCGCTTAGGCATCAGCGGCGTGCCGGGCGTGGGGAAGTCCACTTTCATCGAGGCGCTGGGCCTGTACCTGATTGGCCTGGGTCACCGCGTCGCGGTGCTGACCATCGACCCCTCCAGCACCGTGTCGGGTGGCTCCATTCTGGGTGACAAGACCCGCATGGAACGCTTGTCTGTCCATGAAAAAGCCTATATCCGCCCCAGTCCCAGCAGCGGCACGCTGGGCGGTGTGGCCGAGAAAACCCGCGAGGCCATGCTGGTCTGCGAGGCGGCGGGCTATGACGTGGTGATCGTGGAAACCGTGGGCGTGGGCCAGAGTGAGACGGCCGTGGCCAACATGACCGACATGTTCGTGCTGATGCAGTTGCCCAATGCCGGCGACGATTTGCAGGCCATCAAGAAAGGCGTGATGGAGCTGGCCGACCTGGTGGTCATCAACAAGGCCGACCTTGACCCCGACGCCGCCACCCGTGCCCGCGCCCAGATCAGTTCCAGCCTGCGTTTGCTGGGTCTGCATGGCAGCCCTGACCATGTGCACCATGACCAAAAAATATGGCACCCGCAGGTGATCCAGCTCAGCGCCTTGCACGCCCGGGGGGTCGATGCCTTCTGGGCCAAGGTGCTCGAATTCAAGGCCCTGCAAACCGGCAACGGCAAGTTTGCCCTGCGCCGCCAGAAGCAGGCGCTGGCGTGGATGTGGGAACGCATCGATGCCGGACTCAAGACCGCGTTTGCCCGGCATCCGCGGGTCAAGACCATGCTGCCCCACTTGACCCAAGAGGTGTTGGCGGGCCGCATGGCGGCCTCCACTGCGGCCAGAAACATGCTGCTGGCTCATGCCGAAAAAACCTGAGCCAGGCACCCTTCAAAACATCCGAACCCAACCATTTCCTGACCTAAGAGAGACCAAGCCATGCACGATATCCTTGAACAATTGGAAAAAAAGCGCGAACTCGCCCGCGTGGGCGGCGGCCAGAATCGCATTGATGCGCAGCACAAAAAAGGCAAGCTCACCGCGCGGGAGCGCCTCGATGTGCTGCTTGACGAAGGCACCTTTGAAGAGTGGGACATGTTTGTCGAGCACCGCTGCTCAGACTTCGGCATGCAGGACAACAAGATTCCTGGCGACGGCGTGGTCACCGGCTACGGCATGATCAACGGCCGCCTGGTGTTCGTTTTCAGCCAGGATTTCACCGTCTTTGGCGGCGCGCTGAGTGAAGCCCATGCGGAAAAAATCTGCAAGATCATGGACCAGGCGATGAAAGTCGGCGCGCCGGTGATCGGCCTCAACGACTCGGGCGGTGCGCGCATTCAGGAGGGCGTGGCCTCGCTCGGTGGTTACGCCGATGTGTTCCAGCGCAACGTGATGGCCAGTGGCGTGGTGCCGCAGATCAGCATGATCATGGGCCCCTGTGCGGGTGGCGCGGTGTACTCGCCGGCCATGACCGACTTCATCTTCATGGTGAAAGATTCCAGCTACATGTTTGTCACCGGTCCTGAAGTGGTCAAGACGGTGACGCATGAAGAAGTGACCGCCGAAGAGCTCGGTGGCGCCATCAGCCACACCACCAAGAGCGGCGTCGCGGACCTGGCGTTTGAGAACGATGTGGAGGCGCTGCTGATGCTGCGCCGCCTGTACAACTACCTGCCGCTGAACAACCGCGAAAAAGCCCCGGTGCGCCAGAGCGGCGACCCGGCCGGTCGTGTGGAGCATAGCCTGGACACGCTGGTGCCCGACAACCCCAACAAGGCGTATGACATGAAGGAGTTGATCGTCAAAACGGTCGATGACGGTGACTTTTTCGAGCTGCAGCCCGAGTACGCCAAAAACATTTTGATCGGTTTTGCCCGCATGGACGGCCAGACGGTGGGCATCGTGGCCAACCAGCCGCTGGTGCTGGCTGGTTGTCTGGACATCAAGAGCAGCATCAAGGCGGCGCGGTTTGTGCGCTTTTGCGATGCCTTCAACATCCCGGTGATCACCTTTGTTGATGTGCCCGGTTTCATGCCCGGCACCGCCCAGGAGTGGAGCGGCATCATCAAGCACGGCGCCAAACTGCTTTACGCGTTTGCCGAGTGCACGGTGCCCAAGATCACCGTGATCACGCGCAAGGCCTATGGCGGTGCTTATGACGTGATGAGCTCCAAACACCTGCGCGGCGACGTCAACTTTGCCTGGCCCAACGCTGAAATTGCGGTGATGGGGGCCAAGGGTGCCGTGGAGATCATCTTCCGCGAAGACAAGGGCCACCCTGAAAAACTGGCCGCCAAGGAAGCCGAATACAAGGCCCGTTTTGCCAACCCGTTTGTGGCCGGTGCGCGTGGCTTCATCGACGACGTGATTTTGCCCAGTGAGACGCGCAAGCGCATTTGCCGCAGCCTGGTCATGCTCAAGGACAAAAAGCTTGAAAACCCGTGGCGCAAGCATGGGAACATTCCGCTGTAATCATGGCAATGAAGAGTTTCACTCTGCTCAACCTGGGTGGGAGCGGGCTGCCCGGGCGCTTTGCTTCGTGTCCCCCGGCCTTCGGCCTCCTCCTTGACCTACGCAAAGCGCCCGGGCAGCCCGCTCCTGAATCGGCTGTTTTGGCTGGCTTGCGTAAAACTCCATTCGCAGCAACGGGTGCGGCGTGTCTGCCGCAGCGAAGTAAAGGAGGAGCCCGCAGGGCGGGGGACATGAGCGAAGGCAGATACGCCGTGCCCGTTGCGGGTTCAGAAACCCGAAGTGACTCCGCCTCCCGGATCAACCGGTGCATCTGAGCGGTCAAGTCATTCACAAATACTTATTTCCGAATTGGAGACCCATATGTTTACAAAAATTTTGATCGCAAATCGAGGTGAAATCGCCTGCCGCGTCATCACCACGGCCAAAAAAATGGGCATCAAAACGGTGGCCGTTTACTCGGACGCCGACAAGGACGCGCGCTTTGTGCTGATGGCCGACGAAGCCGTGCACATTGGCGCACCGCCCAGCCGCGAGAGCTACCTGGTAGGTGAAAAGATCATCGCCGCCTGCAAGCAGACCGGCGCGCAGGCGCTGCACCCGGGTTACGGCTTCCTCAGCGAAAACGCCGAATTTGCCAAGCGCGTCGAAGAAGAGGGCATCGTCTTCATCGGCCCCAAGCACTACTCCATGGCGGCCATGGGCGACAAGATCGAGTCCAAGAAGCTGGCCGGTGCGGCGGGTGTCAATTGCATTCCGGGCGTCAACAGCGCCATCGAGTCAGCTGAACGCGCGGTTGAAATTGCCCAGGGCATCGGCTACCCGGTCATGATCAAGGCCAGCGCCGGCGGCGGCGGCAAGGGGCTGCGTGTCGCTTACAACGACAAGGAAGCGTTTGAGGGTTTCACCAGTTGTACCAATGAAGCGCGCAACAGCTTTGGTGATGACCGCGTGTTTGTCGAGAAATTTGTCGAAGAACCACGCCACATCGAAATCCAGCTCATTGGCGACAGCTTCGGCAACGTGGTGTACCTCAACGAGCGCGAATGCTCGATCCAGCGCCGCCACCAGAAGGTGATTGAAGAAGCACCCAGCCCGTTCATCAGCGATGCCACGCGCAAGGCCATGGGCGAGCAGGCGGTGGCGCTGGCCAAGGCGGTCAAGTACCAAAGCGCCGGCACGGTGGAATTCGTGGTCGGCAAGGACCAGTCCTTCTACTTCCTGGAAATGAACACGCGCCTGCAGGTGGAGCATCCGGTGACCGAATGCATCACCGGGCTGGACCTGGTGGAACTCATGATTCGTGTGGCTGCCGGAGAAAAGTTGCCGCTCACGCAAGCCGAGGTCAAGCGCAACGGCTGGGCCATGGAGTGCCGTATCAATGCCGAAGACCCGTACCGCAACTTTTTGCCCAGTACCGGTCGCCTGGTGCGCTTTTCACCACCGGCCCAGACCATGGCGCAGGCCAATACCACCGACTGGTTTGGCGTGCGGGTCGACACCGGCGTGCAGGACGGCGGCGAGATCCCGGTGCACTACGACTCGATGATTGCCAAGCTCATCGTGCACGGGGTGGACCGGCTTGATGCGATCGCCAAGATGCGCGAGGCACTCAACGGCTTTGTGATTCGCGGCATCAGCAGCAACATCCCGTTCCAGGCGGCTTTGCTGGCGCATCCCAAGTTTGTTGCGGGTGACTTCAACACCGGTTTTATTGCCGAAAATTACGCGCACGGTTTCAGGGCGGCCGACGTGCCGCACGAAGACCCCCATTTCATGCTGGCGCTCGCGGCCTTTGTGCGGCGCAAGTCACGCGAACGCGCGGCCGGCATCAGTGGCCAGTTGCCGGGCTATGCCGTGAATGTGGGCAGCGATTACGTGGTGGTGACCTTGGGCGAGGATGGGGCCAATGCCTATACCGCAGTGCATGTCGATGAGTTTGCCGGCAAGACCGGTTTCGCCCGCGTCAAAATGGGCGCCAGCAGCTACGAAATATGCAGTGATTCGCGGCTCAACGATGTCTGTGTCACCGGCACGGTGAACGGCACGCCTTTCACCGCTCAGGTCGAACGTGGCACACCCAGGAACCCGCTGGCCTTGCGCCTGCAACACAACGGTACCCGCATCGATGTGCTCGTGGTCTCGCCACGCATGGCCGAGTTGCACGCGCTGATGCCGTTCAAGGCACCGCCTGACATGAGCCGTTATGTGCTGTCGCCGATGCCCGGCCTGCTGGTCGATGTGGCCGTGCAAGTCGGCCAGAAGGTGCAGGCCGGTGAACGCGTGGCCGTGATCGAGGCCATGAAAATGGAAAACGTGCTGTTTGCCGCCGCTGACGGCGTGGTGGGCAAAGTGCTGGCGGCCAAGGGTGAGAGCGTGACCGTGGACCAGCCGATCGTGGAGTTTGTATGAGCAGCATGATGAATCAGCGTCCCTTCAAAGTGCTGGGCATCCAGCAAATCGCGATTGGCGGCACCAGCAAAACACGCCTGCAAAAGCTCTGGGTCGAGATGCTGGGTCTGGAGGTCACCGGCACGTTCCAGAGCGAGCGCGAAAACGTCGATGAAGACATCTGCGCCATGGGTGTCGGCCCGTTCAAGGTCGAGGTGGACCTGATGCAGCCCATGGACATCGACAAAAAGCCCGCCGTGCACGCCACGCCGCTGAACCATGTGGGCCTGTGGATCGACGACCTGCCCCAAGCGGTTGAATGGCTGACGGCGCAGGGCGTGCGTTTTGCGCCGGGTGGCATCCGCAAGGGGGCCGCGGGCTTTGACATTTGCTTTTTGCACCCCAAGGCCAATGACGAATTCCCGATTGCCGGCGAGGGCGTGCTGATCGAGATGGTGCAGGCGCCGCCCGAGGTGGTGACGGCATTTGCCAAATTGGCGGCTTAGGGCGCTGCTTCGCGTTTGGCCCGGGCCCGGGCCAGCGCGGCTTCAATCACGGCACGTTTTTTCTCCAACACAGCCGGGTCGGTGTGCTGTGAATGGGCGGCCAGGTCTGACAATTTCAGTGCCGCTTTTTCTTCCAGCCTTTGGTCGTTTTCAAGCGTTTCACGCGCCCGTCGCGAGCGATTGAATTCATAACGTTGACGGGCTTGCTCAGCCTGCTCTGGCGACCAGGCGGCCCAGCCGGTGGCGTTGCCGCTGGCGGTTTCAAGCTCAATGCAGTCCACCGGGCACACCGGCAGGCACAGCTCGCAGCCGGTGCAATAGGCTTCGATCACGGTGTGCATGAGCTTGTTGGCGCCCACAATGGCATCCACCGGACAGG
>JALNWC010000096.1 GCA_023231075.1 Rhodoferax sp. | reverse complement strand
GCCCGGACTGGTTGACAATCCGACACGTGAGCATGATGGTTTTTATTACGCACTGTTGGAAAAGTTGGCTGCCTAAGCTGTTGCTGGGTTGGCTGGCCGCGGCTGTACTGGGGCTTGGCGTGGGCATGGCGCAGACGCCTGTCGGCACGGATCGGCCGCTGCTGCGGCTCGAGCGTGCTGACGATGCGCTCTGGCTTTCCACCCAGCTCCAGTTTGACTTGTCGCCAGCCGTGGTCGATGCCCTGCACAAGGGTATTCCGATTTTTTTTGTGGCCGAAGCCAATGTGTTGCGCGAGCGCTGGTACTGGACCAACAAAAGAATCGTCACGGCCAGGCGTCAATTCCGTCTGGCCTACCAGCCACTGACCAATCGCTGGCGGCTCAACATCAGCTCCGGTGAGATCGCCGAGCCCGCCCTGGGTTTGGCCCTGAACCAGAACTTTGACTCCTGGACCGAGGCCCTGGCCACCGTGCGTCGCATGACACGCTGGAAAATCGCCGATGCCTCAGACCTGGCGCCCAACGCGCGCTACCTGGTCGAGTTTCGCTTTTGGCTTGATCTGGCCCAGTTGCCCCGGCCCCTGCAAATTGGCACTATGGGTCAGGCGGACTGGTCGGTGGTGCTCGGCAACGAGCAATTTCTTGAAGCCGAGTCGGGCAAATGAAACCCGTCCTGGCCACTGACAGGTCGTCGGCAAGCCATTCCCGGTCGGTCCGCTGGTTGCTGGGTCTGGGGGTGACCGCCTTGGTGGCCATTGGCCTGGTGCTGCTCTTTCTGTTGACCCAGGCCACCACCAACCGCGAGCTTTACGAGCAAAACTACGCGCGGCTGTTTGCCGTCAACGTGGTGGTGGCGGCGCTGCTGCTGGGGGTCATTGGCTGGATCGCGGTGCGCCTGATCCGGCGCCTGGTGCAGAAAAAATTCGGCAGCCGTTTGCTGGTCAAGCTGGCGGCCATTTTTGCGCTGGCGGGCTTTGCACCGGGGATGCTGATCTACGTGGTGTCCTACCAGTTTGTCACGCGCTCCATTGAAAGCTGGTTTGACGTCAAGGTCGAGGGCGCGCTGAACGCTGGCCTGAATTTGGGGCGCACCACGCTGGAGGCCTTGTCAATCGATCTGGCCGCCAAGGCACGCGCTGGCGCGGCGCAGCTATCTGACACGCCCGATGCCAGCGCCGCCTTGCCGCTGGAGCGCGCGCGCGTGGCCGTGGGCGCCGACGACCTGATGCTGTGGGGCGGGTCTGGGCGACTCATTGCGGCGGCGGGTCAGTCGCGCTACCAGCTCAACCCCGAGTTGCCCACGGCCAAGCAATTCAGGGCCGCGCGGGACCAGCGCGTCATCACCTGGATCGAGGGCCTGGACGATGTTGAAGCAGGCACCGAGCCCCGGGCCCGGATCAAGGCGCTGGCGCTCGTCACCAGTGCTCAATTGGACATTTTTAACGAGCCGCACTACTTGCTGGCGGTGAAAGAACTGCCCGCCTCGCTGGTGGCCGATGCCCTGGCCGTGACGCTGGCCAATCGCGAGTATCAGGAGCGGGCGCTGGCCCGCGATGGCCTGCGCCGCATGTATGTCGGCACGCTCACCTTGAGTTTGTTCATGGCGGTTTTTGGGGCGGTGCTGCTGGCCGTGGTGCTGGGCAACCAGTTGGCCCGGCCCCTGCTGCTGCTCGCCGATGGCGTGCGCCAGGTGGCCGTCGGCGACCTCACCCCCAAGTCCTACCTGCACGGCAGCGATGAACTCGACGGCTTGACCCGCTCATTTGCCCAGATGACCCAGCAGCTTGCCGACGCGCGCCAGGCGGTGCAGTCCAGCATGTCGCAGGTGAGCGCGGCTCGCGCCAACCTGCAAACCATTCTGGACAACCTCACGGCCGGCGTCATGGTGCTGGATGCCCAGGGCCTGATCTGCGCGGCCAATCCCGGCGCCACGCGTATTTTGCGGGTGCCACTGGCGGCGCATCAGGGCCGGCCACTGGCGGAAATAGAAGGTCTGCAAACCTTCGGTCAGCAGGTGCAGGAGCAATTTGACAACTTTTTCAGCGCCCACAGCGAGCACACGCTGGACCATTGGCAGCAGTCCTTTGAGCTCGGTGGCATCGGCCGACCCTTTAGCGGACGCCCGGCCCAGGATGTCATCACCCTGGTGACGCGTGGCGCACCCTTGCCGGGTGAGCAGCGCCTGCTGGTGTTTGACGACATCTCTGAAATCGTGTCGGCCCAAAGGGCACAGGCCTGGGGTGAAGTGGCGCGGCGCCTGGCGCACGAGATCAAAAACCCGCTGACCCCCATCCAGCTGTCGGCCGAGCGGCTGGAGATGAAGCTCACGGGCAAGTTGGGCGCAACCGAACAAGCCATGCTCACCAAATCAGTCAAAACGATCGTTGATCAGGTCGACGCGATGAAACGGCTGGTGAACGAATTCCGCGACTACGCGCGCCTGCCGGCAGCCGAACTCAGGCCGGTCAAGCTCAACGATTTGGTCAATGACGTGGTGCACCTGTATGCGGCCGACCCGGGGCAGGTGCCGGTCACGACCGAGCTTGACCCCGATTGCCCCAACATCCTCGGCGACACCCAGCAACTGCGCCAGGTTTTGCACAACCTGTTGCAAAACGCGCAGGATGCCACCCTGAGCGCGGGGCATGCCGATGCCGATCATGCCGTGCTGGTCAAAACCCAGTGGCAAGCCAGCGCGCGCCGGGTACGCCTGGTGGTGGTGGACTGCGGTACCGGGTTTCCTGACCACATACTCAAACGTGCGTTTGAGCCCTATGTGACCACCAAGGACAAAGGCACAGGACTGGGCCTCGCGGTGGTCAAGAAAATCGCCGACGAGCATGCCAGCCGGGTGTCGATTTCGAACCGTATGCAGGGCGATGAGATTCTCGGCGCGCAAGTATCGTTATCATTCGCGGTTGAGCCTGCGCCAGGAGCTCAGGCAATTTGATGTGACATGGCGCATACCAATCTCAAGGGAACTACAAGTACATGGCTAACATTTTGGTAGTGGATGACGAACTGGGTATTCGCGACCTGTTGTGCGAGATTCTCAACGACGAAGGCCATACGGTCGAGCTGGCGGAAAACGCTGCCCAGGCCCGCACCGCCCGCTTGCGCGAGGCGCCCGACCTGGTCTTGCTCGACATCTGGATGCCCGACACCGATGGCGTCACCTTGCTCAAGGAGTGGTCCACCTCCGGTGCCCTGACCATGCCTGTCATCATGATGAGCGGCCATGCCACCATTGACACGGCGGTTGAAGCCACGCGCATTGGGGCGCTGGCTTTTCTGGAAAAGCCGATCACGCTGCAAAAACTGCTCAAGGCGGTCGAACAGGGCCTGACCCGCGGCGCCCTGCGCAAGCTCACACAGTCCATGCCGTCCTTGTCCTCCATGGGGGCGGCAGCAGGCACCGTGGCGCTGGCCGACATGCCCCTCAGCGTCGCTGAACTGGCACCAGAGCCCGGGCCGCAAGCGACGCAAAATTTCATGCTCGACAAGCCACTGCGGGAAGGCCGTGACGAATACGAAAAAGCCTACTTCGAGTTTCATCTTGCCAAGGAAAATGGTTCGATGACCCGTGTCGCCGAAAAGACCGGGCTGGAGCGCACCCACCTGTACCGCAAACTCAAACAACTGGGGGTTGACTTGACGCGCAAACGCAGTTGAAAAATCAGGCTGGTGGCTAAAAACCTCCCATTGGGCTGCTAGAATATGCGGCTTAGGCCTGGTAGCTCAGTCGGTAGAGCAGAGGATTGAAAATCCTTGTGTCGGTGGTTCGATTCCGCCCCGGGCCACCAAACAAGATAAGGGTTCGTTACCATCACAACAGTAGCGAACCCTTTCTCTTTGGTTGCGATGTAACTATGGATGTAAGCAGATTTTGCGAATCCAGCGGCCTTCAGGATGTAAGGGCGAATGTAAGTCGCACCAGCCAAATCAGAATTTCGTGACTGTCACGAATCCGGCAGGCGGAAAAAACACAGCGGTTAAAGCTGGGTCTTAACTCTTTCGAGCCGCGCTCAGGGAGGTGAAGCGCGGGGGCATGATGCCCAAACCTACTTAAACCTCAACATTCTCACAGTCTCAAGTAGGGTTGCGCTACTCGACCGCGGAACCGGCTATCAGCCGGTTGTATCCTTGTAAGTCATCCGGGTCCAAGTGACGCTACAAGGAAAGTCAGGTCGGCCAGGGTCATCGTCACGTTGTTTCTCCAGCCTCTTCGGCCTTCTTGCGGGCCTTCTCGAAAATCAGGGCAATGCGGGCAGCGCGCTCGGTCATGCTCATGCGCGCATAGCGTTCGGCCTCATGGTCCACCTTGTCGGCAGGGTCGTCATCCAGACTGAAAGCCACGCGCTCGGCGGCTTGCAGCTTGGTGAAGGTTTCAGCCAGACTCTTGACGCTGGCCACGCGGCTGCTGAAATCAAGCGCCTTGCGAACGACTTGCTGGGCTTCCTTCACACACATTGGGGTCATACGGCCCGGTCTGGTCGTCAATGGGCGCATCGGCGGCGACTTCACGCTTGACACGCAACAGGTCCGTGCAAGGGGCCGGCTTTTTCATGACTATGCAGCCACTGGTTCGCGGCTAACGTCCAAGTGCAGTCCGGCGCCACGCACAACGGCGAGGAATGTTTTGATGGTGGGGTTGCCTTTGGGGCTTAGCGCCCGGTAAAGGCTCTCGCGGGGTATGCCGGCACGGGCAGCCACAGCAGCCATGCCCTGCGCCTCTGCGATGTGCCGCAACGCTGCCAATAACGCGGCCTGTCCACCAGGTAGCTCTGCTTCCTCCAAGGCTGCGGCCAGATACTCGTTGGCGAAATCCGGGTCAGCTTTGAGCATGTCCACCACTGTTTCGTCGTGGCTTACGTGGCGTGGTGCATTCATGGTTTACCTCTTTTTTTCCAGTCTTTCACATACGCGATGGCACGTTCAATGTCGCGGCTCTGGTCGTCCTTATCGCCACCACAAAGCAGCAGCACCATCTGCGCGCCTTGCCTGCTCAGGTACACGCGATAGCCAGGGCCAATGTCAATCTTCAACTCTTGCACGCCATCACGTAAAGCCTTGCAATCCCCAAAATTGCCAGCGGCCATGCGGTTGACCCGCACCAGGATTCGGGCCTTGGTCTTTTTATCGTTAATACTGTCCAGCCATTCGGCATAGGGCTTGCGCCCATTGCTGTCCTGGTAAGTGATGGTTTCAATCATTGGGTTGTGTATTATGCGTTACAAATGCAAAGACTTCAACCAGCTACCACGCGCAGTTTGCCCGGCTCCACGGCGGCATCAAACGTTACCCCGGCCTGTTCCAAAATCCAAGCCTCGATTTTTTCGTGGTGCACGCGCAGCAGGTCAAGGGGGCGAATGGTGTAATCCTCATCCGTGGATTTCGCCACATGCCCCATGATGTTCTGACGGACCCCGTGCGGAATGTCCAGCCACTTGCTCAGGCTCTTGAATGACCGGCGCAGTCCATGCAAGCTCAAGCCTTCGATGCCTGCCACTTCGCATGCTCGGTTGTGTGGGTGGGTGGGTACAGTCAGGTGGCCGCTGGCGCTGGTTTTCAGTATGGCACCGGCTGGTGCAGCCTTGCCATGTTTTTCGGCTCTGGCATTGCGGCGGTTGACGTTGCGTTCATCCATGCTCAAGGCTTTCACACTTGCAAACACCCATTCATTGCGACGGGGCAGGGCAGTCAGCAAATGTTCCACGTAAGAGGTCAGGGGAATAGTGCGCTCTCTGGTTACTCTGTCAATTTTGTCGCGGATTGTCAGGCCCCTCCATTTGGTGTTCACGCCTTCCCAGCGCATCGTGAGAATTTCGTTTGGTCTCGCACCAGTCAAAAGCAAAACTTGCAAATACGTGGCAATTGCGGAATTTCCTATATTGCGTACAGCGGCGAACCAAGCAGGCAGTTGTTCGCGCTGCAAGGCATCCCTTTTTTTGCGGGCCTTGCCCAATGCTTCACGGGTCTTTTTGGTCTTGGCAGCGTTGCCACTAGCCACCAGTGGCGCATATTCCGGCTGTTCGCTACACCATGTCAGGAAAGCCCGCAACAGTCGCCACGATAGCCGGGCGGGTGTCGGTCGGGTCACTGCCTCATCTTCGGCCCATGCTGTCACTTTGCTGGCGCTCAGGTCAACCAAGCGGACGGCCATCAGTGAATGCAGCGGCCCTGCCACAGTCAATCCCTTGCCGCGCTTGCGCGGTACGCCCCCAGCGGCGCTCAGGCGGTAATGGTCGGCCAGGTGGAGCTCCCCCCAGTGGCCTTTTCTGGCCTCGATGTATGTCTGCCAGACCTCGCCCACTGTTAGAGCTTGGGCGGCTTCCTGTTGCGCTTGGTGGGCTTGCTCGGTGGCTCTAATTTCAGTCTGTGCAAGTGCGTCACGCTTGAGGTCTCGCGGGTCTTTGCCTTCATCAATCATGCGCTGCAATTGACGTGCTTTTTCTTGCGCCAGGGGGACCGTCCACACATCCGGGCTTCCAATGGTCAAGCGGACCGACTTGTCTTGATAGCGGCTTTGGAAAATGTAGGCTGGTTTCCCGGCAGGTGTGGTTCGCAGGCCCAGTCCGGCGGCAGTCTTGTCCCATAGAAAAGCCTGGGTCTTGTCGGGTGGACACTTGAACCCGTTGACCCTGCTAATGGTGAATGATATGGTTGCCATCTTGAACCTCGGTTGTGCTTATGTCCTGAGGATGTAACTATGGATGTAAGCAAATTTTGTGAATTTCAGGTAATTTCAAACAACACTAGCGCTGGTTGTTTATCCAGTTATTGTGATTAAGTATGTGATTTATATGATTTTATCAACACAGAATAATTCTCGTCAATTCATTTGTAATGGGATTGAAAATCCTTGTGTCGGTGGTTCGATTCCGCCCCGGGCCACCAAACAAGATAAGGGTTCGTTACCATCAAAACAGTAACGAACCCTTTCTCTTTTTGATCGGTGTAGCCACCAGTAGCGGGTTTTGTACCGTGTGGCCAGCGCCAGCGAATGCCACCTTTCAGCGGTATTTGTGATCGTTGGTGTTGATAGCGCCAGCGGCCTTTTCGTTGGTGTTGGTGGTCATGCTGCACCCCCGGTCAGGGCTTGGTGGCGGGCAGCACGTAGTCGGCGGTGTCGGTCTGAAAATGCTCCAGCACCACGGTGAACAAATCCTCACGCGCAAAGCCCTGCACCACCTTGGCGGATTCGGGCGCGATCGCCACCGGGTTGCTGTTGTAAACCACCAGGGCCTCCACCGCCGGGCCAAATTCAGGGCTACTCGTGCGCAGCAGCGCATTGCCGATAGTGACCATGTTGATGCTGCGCGGCGTGCGTCCGGCCAGCAAATCCGGGCGCTGCAGGGCGGCGCGCTGCACCGGAAAAGCCCCCGAGCTCGACAGCAGCACGCCGCCGGCGCGGGTGCGCCGGGTTGCCTGCACCTTGATGGCCACGCCGTTTTGCACCGTGGTCAGCAGCGAGCAGGTGTCGGGGCAGTCGTGCGGGCAGGCGCCCAGAACTTGGTGGGCGTCAGAGGCGGGCAAAGTCGTAGCGGTCATGGTGGCATGGCGAATTGAGGCATGATTGTGTCTTAATGTAGGAAAAGCCATGCATTTGATTCCTGAAATTGCCCAGCAGCGCAGCAGCCTTGAAGCCCTTCGCCGCGACCTGCACGCCCACCCCGAGCTGTGCTTCAACGAATTTCGCACGGCCGACCGGGTGGCCGCCAAGCTCACCGAGTGGGGTATTCCGATCCACCGCGGGCTGGGCCGCACCGGCGTGGTCGGCATCGTCAAAAATGGCACATCCCATCGCGCCATCGGTTTGCGCGCCGACATGGACGCGCTGCCCATGCAGGAGGCCAACACCTTTGCCCATGCCAGCACCCATCCCGGAAAAATGCACGGCTGTGGTCACGACGGCCATACCGCCATGCTGCTGGCCGCGGCCCAGTACCTGGCCACGCACCGCCATTTCGACGGCACCGTTTATTTGATTTTCCAGCCCGCCGAAGAAGGCGGCGGCGGCGCCCGCGAGATGATCCAGGACGGTCTGTTCGACAAGTTTCCGATGGACGCGGTGTTTGGCATGCACAACTGGCCCGGCATGGTGCTGGGACAGTTTGCGGTGAGCCCCGGCCCGGTGATGGCATCGAGCAACGAGTTCAAAATCACGGTTCACGGCAAGGGCGGTCACGCCGCCATGCCGCACAACGCGCTCGACCCGGTGCCGGTGGCCTGCCAACTGGTGCAAGCCTTCCAGACCATCATCAGCCGCAACCTCAAGCCGATCGAGGCGGGCGTGATTTCGGTCACCATGATCCACGCCGGCGAGGCCACCAACGTCATTCCCAATGCCTGTGAGCTGCAGGGCACGGTGCGCACCTTTTCGCTGGCGGTGCTGGACCAGATCGAGCAG
>JALNWC010000095.1 GCA_023231075.1 Rhodoferax sp. | reverse complement strand
GGGCGCAGGCCTGTCGGAGACAGGCCTTCTTCGCGCTGTCCAACAGCACGCAGGTGCTGTTGGAGCCGCAGCGCTCAGCCTTGCCTGGCACCCCGATCACGGCACCGGCAGGCGCATCCAACCGCCGTTTCCAGGTTAAAACGGCGGCTCGCTTGAAAAAACCATGGCTTGCCCACTGACGGGGTGCGTCAGTTCGAGCCGGGTGGCGTGCAGCAGCAGGCGAGCGGCCCTGGCCAGGCTGGTCGGCGTGCCATACAAGGCGTCGCCCAGAATCGGGTGCTGCAAGGCTTGCAGGTGCACGCGCAACTGGTGTGATCGTCCGGTGACGGGCTCAAGCTCCAGCCGCGTCGTTTGCCCGGTCGGGTCGTGCTTGAGTACGCGCCAGCGGGTGCAGCTGGGCTGGCCTTGCGGGTCGATGATGCGCCTGGGCCGATTGGGCCAATCCAGCAGGATCGGTAAATCAATGAAACCCCATTCGGTGACGGGCGGCGCCAGCAAACCGGCCACTACCGCCACATAGCGTTTGTGCACCTGGCGGCTGGCAAACGCAGCGTTCAAGCTGCGTTGGGCCGCAGCACCAAGCGCCATCACCAGCAGGCCCGAGGTGGCCATGTCCAGCCGGTGTACGACCCGGGCGTCGGCAAAGCGCTGCTGAACGCGGCCACTCAGGCAGTCCTGCTTGTCCTCGCCCTTGCCGGGCACGCTCAACAAGCCGGCGGGCTTGTCCAGCACCAGCAAGGTTGCGTCGGCGTGGAGGACGTTGAATTCAGGCAAGGGTGCGCAGCGAGGATGGCTTAACGCGGCGCGTTCTTGAGCTTGCCGCGCACCGGCACCACGGTGGTGACGGTGGGGCGCACTGCGTCAGCCGACACCGGCTTGGGCGGCGAGGTGTCTTTTTTGGGTTTCTTGACCATTTTGTTGTTGCCCTGTTGTCCTTTTGCCATGATGAGCTCCTGAGTTGCTTGCTGCGCGGTTAAGTAAAATGTGTGTCGGCACATTATCGGCTGGCCGGGCCCATCAACCTGCTTTGAGCGCGTTGAGTTTGCGGTACAAAGAGCGTTCACTGATGCCCAGCCGGGCGGCCAGTTCAGCGCGATTGCCCGTGTGTTGTTGTTCCAGTTGCTGGAGGGCTGCCTGAGCGACTGATTTCAGGGTGCCCGGCGAAGTTACCCCTGCTGCTGCATTGACTGCGGTGGTGTGCGTTGCCGCATCGTTCGACTGCGTTGAAACCCTGTCTGTCGATGGCATGGCGCCGCGGCGGCCCGATTGCAGTGCTTGCGTCATATGGCTGGTTTCCAGCGTGTGGCCATCACAGAGCAGGGCCGAACGCTCCAGCAGGTTGCGCAGTTCACGCACGTTGCCAGGGTAGTTTTGCGCCTGTAGCACCTGCAGCGCACGGTCGCTGACCGCCAGTTTGCGCTGTGGGGCCACCCGCGCCAGCAGGGCGCTGGTCAACAGGGCGATGTCGTCACGCCGCTCGCGCAGTGCAGGCAGGCGAATCGGGAAGGTGCTCAGGCGGTAGTAAAGGTCTTCGCGAAAGCGTCCCTGCGCCACCATCTGGTCCAGGTCCCGGTGTGTGGCTGATACCACCCTGATGTCGGCGTGGCGCTGCTCGGTGCTGCCCACGCGCCGGTAGGTTCCGGTTTCCAGCAGGCGCAGCAGCTTGACCTGCATGCTCAGTGGAATGTCGCCCACTTCATCCAGAAACAAAGTGCCGCCGCTGGCCGCCTCCACCAAGCCGCTGCGCGCGGTGTTGGCGCCGGTGAAGGCACCGCGCTCGTGACCAAACAATTCAGACTCGAACAAGCTTTCTGGCAGACTCGCACAATCCACCGGCACCAGCGCTTTCGCTGCGCGGCTGCTGGCTTCATGCACCGCGCGGGCCACCAATTCCTTGCCGGTGCCCGATTCGCCCAGCAGAAGTACCGTGGCCTGGGACGGCGCCACCCGTGCCACCAGACTGAGCATGTGCACAAACGCCGGGCTGCGGCCGATCAGCCCCTGCGCGGCGGCCTGACCCTGTGCCACCCGCAGGGATTCCATTTTTTCCACATAAAAGCTTTGCTGGCCACTGGCATCGAGCAGCGGTGCGAGTTCAATGTTGACGTATTCCTCGCCTTTGGACGTGTGGTGCAGGTGCAGCACGCGTTCGCGCTGGCCCGATTCACGCGAACGCGCCAGCGGGCAGGACTCACCGGCCTGATCACACGGCACGCTGAAACGGTGTGAGACCTCATAACAGGTGCGTCCGACCACGCTGCGGTCCGGGCTGAATTGGCGCCGGTAGGCCGCATTGGCGGCCAGAATGCGGTACTGGGTGTCAAACAGGATGTGGGGCTCGGACAAGCCTTCAACGAATGACATGAGCTCTGGCAGGGGTTTCATCGCTGAATCTCTTTAAATCAACAGGACTTGACTGTATGCCAAAACCACGGTCAAGTCTGCCATATTTGGCAGTCAAGGTGTGTGTCAGCGTTATTCTCCGTTTCACAAATTCGCGTAACGCATTGAATTGCATCGCTATTTCAATAATTCTCAGGTTGGCACGGTAATTGATAGTCAAAGCTATGTCTGTTCCAGTCAATCCCGCGCATGAAACTTGCTGACCAAATCCTGGTGAAGAAATTGGCCGTGGTGCTGGCCATCAAGCTGGTGCTGCTGTACGGGCTGTGGTGGGGTTTTGTGCGGGACCAACGGGTCACGGTGGATGCCTCGGGCATGGCCGCACAAGCGCTGGTGCCTGGTTTCGAAATTGTCAAGGGAGAAAACAAGTGATTTCTGAGCAACTGGTTGACTTGTCGCGGCTTCAATTTGCGGCGACGGCGATGTACCATTTCCTGTTCGTGCCGCTGACTGTCGGCATGGTGTGGCTGTTGGTGATCATGGAAAGCGTTTATGTGATGACGGGCAACGTGGTCTGGAAAGACATGACGCGCTTTTGGGGCAAGTTGTATGGCATCAACTTTGCGCTGGGCGTGACGACCGGCATCACGCTGGAGTTTCAATTTGGCACCAACTGGGCCTATTACTCCCATTACATGGGCGACATTTTTGGCGCGCCGCTGGCCATCGAGGGCCTGATGGCCTTCTTTCTTGAGTCCACCATGATCGGCCTGTTCTTCTTTGGCTGGGACCGTCTGTCCAGGCCACAGCACTTGCTGGTGACGGTGTTGATGGCGGTGGGCACCAACCTGAGCGCCTTGTGGATTTTGATTGCGAACGGCTGGATGCAAAACCCGGTGGGCGCCGAATTCAACTACCAGACCATGCGCATGGAAATGACGGACTTTTGGGCGGTGTTGTTCAACCCGGATGCGCAAGCCAAGTTTGTCCACACGGTGTCGGCCGGCTATGTCACCGGTGCGATGTTCGTGATGTCGATTTCCAGCTGGTATTTGCTCAAAAAGCGCGATGTGGCTTTTGCCAGACGCAGCTTTCGGGTGGCAGCGGCTTTTGGCCTGGCCTCGGCGTTGAGTGTGATTGTGCTCGGCGACGAGTCGGGTTACACCGTGGGCGAAGCCCAGCAAACCAAGCTGGCCGCCATGGAGGCCATGTGGGAAACCAAGCCCGCACCGGCGGGCCTGACGCTGGTGGCGGGCATCAACGAAGCCGAACAAAAGAACGACTGGGAAATCGAAGTTCCCTGGGTCATGGGCCTGATCGGCACCCGCTCCATATCCAAGGAAATCCCCGGCATCCATGACATCAAGGTGAAGAACCGGGAGCGCATCGTCAATGGCATTGTGGCCGTAACGGCGCTCGAAGCCCTGCGCACCCACCGCGACGATGCCGTGGCCAAACAGGTGTTTGAGCAACACCAGGCCGATCTGGGCTTTGGCTTGTTGCTCAAAAAATATGTGGTGGATGTGCGTCAGGCTAGCCCCGGGATCATTGACCAAGCGGTGAACGACACCGTGCCGCGTGTCACGCCCATGTTCTGGAGTTTTCGCATCATGGTCGGCCTGGGTTTTGCGATGCTGGCCCTGTTCGCAGTGGCGTTTTACAGCACCTTGAAATCCAACGTCATGGAAAAGCCGTGGCTCTTGAGAGCCGCGTTGTGGATGTTGCCCACCCCCTGGATCGCCTCCGAGCTGGGCTGGTTTGTGGCGGAATACGGTCGCCAACCCTGGACCGTTTATGGCGTGTTGCCGACGCACCTGTCGGTATCCACCCTGAGCGTCAACAGCCTGTATGGCTCACTGGCGGGCTTCATCGGGTTCTATACGGTGCTGCTCGTCATCGAGATGTTTTTGATGGTGAAGTTTGCCCGCATGGGGCCAGGCAGTCTGGGGACAGGTCGATATCAAAACGAGGGCGACTCAGCTTTTGCATCGGCGTCCGCTTCAGGAGCAAAACATGTTTGATTACGAGAGCTTGAAAATCATCTGGTGGCTGCTGGTGGGGGTGCTGCTGATTGGCTTTGCCATCATGGACGGACACGACATGGGCGTCGGCACCTTGCTGCCCTTTGTCGGTCGCAGTGACCTGGAGCGCCGCGTGGTGATCAACACCGTGGGGCCGCATTGGGACGGCAACCAGGTCTGGCTCATCACCGGCGCCGGCGCCATTTTTGCGGCCTGGCCGCTGGTCTACGCCACCGCCTTCAGCGGGTTTTACTGGGCCATGCTGCTGGTGTTGTGGGCGCTGTTTTTCAGACCGGTGGGGTTTGACTACCGCAGCAAAATTCACAACAGCACCTGGCGCAGCGTGTGGGACTGGGGTTTGTTCATCGGCGGGGCCGTCCCGCCGATGATTTTCGGCGTGGCTTTTGGCAACTTGCTGCAAGGCGTGCCGTTCCAGTTTGACGCCAACCTGGTGTCCACTTACACCGGCAGCTTCTGGCAATTGCTCAACCCGTTCGCCTTGCTGGCGGGGGTGGTGAGCAGCGCCATGATCACCTTGCAGGGGGGCAGCTATCTGGCGCACCGGACCGAGGGCGTGATCCAGGCGCGGGCCATCAAGGGGGCCGTTGGTGCGGCCGTGGTGATGGTGCTGGCGTTTGTGGCGGCCGGGTTCTGGCTGCAGGCGATTGACGGCTACCGCATCACCTCGGTGATCAATCCCTCTGGTTTGTCCGATCCCCTGGCCAAGACCGTGGTGCGCGAAGCCGGTGCCTGGATGGCCAATTATGGCCATCAACCCCTGTTGTGGACCTTGCCTGCGCTGGGCGTGCTGGGTGCAGTGGCTGCGGCGCTGCTGTTGGTCAGGCGTCAAACGCTGACTGCGTTCGTGGCCTCGTCACTGGCGGTGTTGGGCGTCATTGGCACAGCGGGTGCATCCATGTTCCCGTTTGTGATGCCTTCCAGCAGCATGCCCTCGGCCAGTCTGACGGTGTGGGACAGTGTGTCGAGCCACATGACGCTGGGCATCATGTTCTGGGCCACGGTACTGTTCATGCCATTGATCGTGTTGTACACCTCATGGGCTTATCGCGTGATGCGCGGCAAGGTGACGTCCGCCTATGTGCAAGAGCACGACCATGCCGCGTATTAAAAAACAGCGACTGATCTGGATGACTTGACTGGTTTTCAAAGGAATTGATCTATGTGGTACTTCACCTGGGTGTTGGGCGTGGGTTTTGCCGTGTTATTGGCCATCTTGAATGCGATGTGGGGCGAAACCCAGGCGGCCCGGGAAGACTCCCGTGGCCATAACGATTGACTCGATCGAGCGCACCGGTGATTGAAACTGCTGCATCGATACCCGGCGCATCGCGCATGAGGCCGTTGAGTCTGGCGGTAGCGCTGCTCATCATGCTGGGCGGCAGCGTTTACCCGTTCATGTTTGCGGGCAAGGGGGGTGGCGTTGACCATGGTTTGGCCACCGCAATCTTTTGGGCCATGAGCGCCGGCTTGGTCAATGGTGTGGGTTTCAAGCCGAGATTTTTTCTGTGGCGCTGGCTTTTCTCTGGCTGGTCCTGCATGTTTGCGTTGCTGCTTGCGGCTTGGCTGCGATTGACGTGAACCGGTACAGGCTCGGTGGCGTTCACGCATGGGCCAATTGGAAACCGACAAAGGAAATTGAACATGGCTCATCAAATTGCGGTGATTGGTTCGGGGTTTGGCGCGCTGTCGGCCGTGCGCGAGCTTCGCAAGCGTGATGGGCAAGCCGACATTACCTTGATCGCGCCACGCGCCGAGTTGCACTATCTGCCGGGCATCATCTGGATTCCAAGCGGCTTGCGTCGCCGGGAACAGCTCATTGTTCCCTTATCCAATTTTTTTGCCCGCATGCGTGTCAGGTACGTCGCTGGCGACGTGACTGGTTTGCGCGAGGATGGCCGGTGCGTGGTGAGTACGGCCGGTGAAGTACGCAATGATGCCTTGGTGATTGCGTCAGGGGGGCGCTTCATCAAAAAATTGCCCGGCATTGAGCATGCCATCACGCCGTGCGAGGGTATCGCAGCCGCTGAAAAAATTCGTGACCGTCTCGAGGCAATGACTGGCGGCACGATTGCCATCGGCTTTGGCGGCAATCCCAACGAGCCCAGCGCGGTGCGTGGTGGTCCCATGTTCGAATTTTTGTTTGGCATTGATGAACAACTCAAGCGCGAGGGAAGACGGGACAAATTTGAACTTGTTTTTTTCAACCCTTCCAACGAGCCAGGCAACCGTCTCGGTCCCAGGGCGGTCAAGCATCTGCTCGATGAAATGGCCCGACGTGGCATTCGCACCCATTTGGGCCACAAGATGCGGCGCTTTGAGGCGAAGAAGGTGGTGACCGAGGGCGGTGAGTTTGCGGCAGATCTGATCCTCTTCATGCCTGGCATGACGGGTAACTTGTGGTTTGACCAGACGGATCTGGCGCGCTCGACCGGCGGCTTGCTCAAAGCTGATGCGCAATGCCGGGTGGAAGGAGCCCGGCACGTGTATGTGGTGGGTGATTCAGGTAGTTTTCCTGGTCCGGACTGGATGCCAAAACAGGCACATATGGCGGATTTGCAGGCAGCCGCGGCAGCGGCCAACCTGCTTGATGGTTTGAATGGACGAACACCGCAAGCGACCTTCAAGGTCGAGTTGATCTGCATCATTGATGCGATTGACCACGGCACAGTCGTGTATCGCAACGAAAAGCGTCAGATCATTCTGCCTTCATCACGTCTGTTCCATTGGATCAAGCGCGGCTTCGAGAGCGCTTACCTGCGGAAATACAGATGAACCCAACTACCACGCCGGAACATTCAACCATGTCAGCATGGCATGTCGAAAACTGCCAATGTTGGCAATTTCATGGGGCGTGTGGGCTTTAAGCATGAGCACCTTCACTGTCAACGCTTGAATTTATTAAAATCAGATGCTGTTGTCAATTCGGCATGGTTTTTGATCAAGCGTTGAGAAATGAACGAGCGCTGCCATACTGACTCCGCCGCCCATCGTTGAAAACATGCATTCGCTGCGGGATTTCCAAAGTGTATTTCCGTATTTTGAACAATGAAACCAGTGGTGAGTTGACTTATTTACTGGCTGACCAGGACGCCCGCGAAGCGGTATTGATAGACCCTCATGCATGTGACTTGCCCGTACTTCAGGCCTTGCTGGCCGAACGCGATTTGCGTTTACGCTGGGTATTGCGCACCCACCAGCATGACGCTTTGCAGCCCAACGAGCGCGCCAACCTGGCGCCTCTGGGGGCATCCTTGATTCAGGGCGACACCTTGGAGCCCCTGCTTTTGGTCGATGGCGCCGTATTGCCCTTTGGGGACGAACTGGTGCGCGTGTTGCCTACGCCGGGCCATACGCCGACTTGCCTGAGTTTTGCCTGGCGCGATCGTTTGTTCTGCGGTGGTTTGCTGGCGGTCACTGCCTGCCCTCATCAGCCTCGGCCGGCAGAGCCTGGGGCACTGTGGGACAGCGTGATCCAGCGTGTTTTTACCTTGCCCGATGAAACACTCTTGTTTGCCGGCCATGCACTGCGTGCACGCGCTGTCAGCACCGTGCTGGAACAGCGCCGCTGGCACCCGTATTTTGCGGGCCTGACCCGCGACGAATTCCTGGCGCAGATGGCTGCGCTGCCCGAATAGAAATGATCTGTTTTTATCTTTTGAGGAACCCTTGATGTCCATTGAAAAAAGAGCCCCTAAAAAGGTGATCCCCATCGCCGCAGCGGCGTCAGACGAGGAATTGGTGTCGCTGTATGCGGCGCAGCAGAAAATTTATCCGCGTAGCGTCTCCGGGGTGTTCTCGCAATGGCGCTGGATCATGGTCTGGGTGACGCAAATCATTTTCTACGGCCTGCCCTGGCTCGAATGGGGCCAGCGCCAGGCGGTGTTGTTTGATTTGAGTGTGCGCCGCTTCTACATTTTCGGCCTGGTGCTGTATCCGCAAGATTTCATCTACCTGACCGGTTTGATGATCATCGCCGCCTTGTCGCTGTTTTTGTTCACGGCCGTGGCGGGGCGCTTGTGGTGCGGC
>JALNWC010000094.1 GCA_023231075.1 Rhodoferax sp. | reverse complement strand
TCTTGATCTGCGTCAGCACATCCTTGGCACTGACCGGAATCGGCGTGCCGGGGCCGTAGATGCCCTTGACGCCAGCGGCATACAACATGTCGTAGTCCTGGCGCGGAATGACGCCGCCGACAAACACGACGATGTCGTCGGCGCCCTGCTTCTTGAGTTCGGCAATGATGGCCGGCACCAGCGTCTTGTGGCCGGCGGCCAGCGTGCTGACACCCACCGCATGCACGTCGTTCTCGATGGCCTGGCGCGCGCATTCCTCGGGGGTCTGGAACAGCGGCCCCATGTCGACGTCGAAGCCGAGGTCGGCAAAGGCCGTGGCCACCACTTTGGCGCCGCGGTCGTGGCCGTCCTGACCGAGCTTGCTGATCATCACGCGCGGGCGCCGGCCCTGCTCGGTGGCGAAGGCTGCAATGTCTGCCTTGAGTGCGTTCCAGTAGTCCATGGTGTTTCCGTCGGTGGCATCGGTATCGTAGGCCGCGGCATAGACGCCGGTCACTTTTTGCGTGTCGGCACGGTGTCGGCCGAATGATTTTTCCATGGCGTCGCTGATTTCGCCCACGGTGGCGCGCGCGCGCACCGCCTTGATGCTCAGGTCCAGCAGGTTGCCGCTGCCGCTGGCGGCGGCGGCCTCAATGGCCTGCAGTGCCTGTTGCACCTGCGCCGCATCGCGCCGCTGTTTGATGGCCTTGAGGCGGGCAATTTGCGAGTCGCGCACCGCCACGTTGTCGATGTCGCGCGCTTCGATGGTGTCCTCAGATTTGAGCTTGTATTTGTTCACACCCACGATGACGTCGCGGCCACTGTCGATGCGCGCCTGCTTTTCGGCCGCAGCGGCTTCGATCTTGAGCTTGGCCCAGCCCGAATCCACGGCTTTGGTCATGCCGCCCATGGCTTCCACTTCCTCGATGATGGCCCAGGCCGCGTCCGCCATGTCCTGGGTCAGCTTTTCCATCATGTAGCTGCCGGCCCAGGGGTCGATCACGTTGGTGATGTGGGTTTCTTCCTGGATGATGAGCTGGGTGTTGCGCGCAATGCGCGAACTGAACTCGGTCGGCAGCGCGATGGCCTCGTCAAACGAATTGGTGTGCAGGCTTTGCGTGCCGCCAAACACCGCCGCCATGGCCTCGATGGTGGTACGCACCACGTTGTTGTAGGGGTCTTGCTCGGTCAGGCTCCAGCCGCTGGTCTGGCAGTGCGTGCGCAACATGAGCGATTTCGGATTTTTGGCGTTGAAGCCTTTCATGATGCGGCACCACAGCAGGCGCGCCGCGCGCATCTTGGCCACTTCCAGATAGAAGTTCATGCCAATGGCCCAGAAAAAGCTCAGGCGGCCGGCAAAATCGTCGACGTCCATGCCCTTGGCGATGGCGGTCTTGACGTACTCCTTGCCGTCGGCCAGGGTAAAGGCCAGTTCCAGCGCCTGGTTGGCACCGGCTTCCTGCATGTGGTAGCCGCTGATGGAAATCGAGTTGAATTTCGGCATGTGCTGGGCCGTGTACTCGATGATGTCGCCGATGATCTTCATCGACGGCTCGGGCGGGTAGATGTAGGTGTTGCGCACCATGAACTCTTTCAGGATGTCGTTCTGAATCGTGCCGCTGAGCTTGTCTTGCGAAACGCCCTGCTCTTCGGCCGCCACCACGTAACCCGCCAGCACCGGCAGCACGGCGCCGTTCATGGTCATCGACACGCTCACTTTGTCCAGCGGAATCTGGTCGAACAGAATCTTCATGTCCTCGACGCTGTCGATCGCGACCCCGGCCTTGCCGACGTCGCCGGTCACGCGCGGGTGGTCGGAGTCGTAACCGCGGTGCGTGGCCAGATCGAACGCGACCGACACGCCCTGCCCGCCGGCCGCCAAAGCCTTGCGGTAGAAGGCGTTGGATTCTTCGGCGGTTGAAAAGCCGGCGTACTGGCGAATGGTCCAGGGCCGCACCGCGTACATGGTGGCCTGCGGGCCGCGCAGGTAGGGCTCGAAGCCCGGCAGCGTGTTGGCATACGGCAGGCCGGCCGTGTCCTCGGCGGTGTACAGCGGCTTGACCGAGATGCCATCGGGCGTGAGCCAGTTGAGCGCGCTCACATCACCGCCTGGCGCAGATTTGGCGGCGGCTTTGGTCCAGGCGTCCAGACTGGCTGACTGAAATTCAGGATTTTTTTGGGTCATGACGGCAAACGGTTAAGGGTTGGATCGGTGGCGCACGCCACTGTACAGCGATACGCATTTTGAGCCAATGAGTTTACATTATTTATAATTATTGATGCAAAAAAATCCAGCCAGCTTACAATTTGCCGCATGTCTGCACTCTCATTAGCTCCCCGCCCACTTTATGAAGAAGTGGCAGAACTCTTGCGTCAGCGCATTTTCAGCCGCGAGCTCGAACCCGGCAGCTGGATCGACGAACTCAAGATTGCGCAGGACTATGGCATCAGCCGCACGCCCATGCGCGAAGCGCTCAAGGTGCTGGCCACCGAGGGCCTGGTGACCATGAAGGTGCGCCGCGGCGCCTACGTGACCGAAGTCTCGGAGCGCGACCTGGCCGATGTGTACCACCTGCTGAGCCTGCTGGAATCCGATGCCGCCGGGGTCGTGGCGCAAAAAGCCACCGATGCCCAGATGGCTGAATTGCAGGCGCTGCACCTGGAACTTGAAAACGCGGTTCAACCTGAACAAGTGGACCATGAGCGTTTTTTTGAAATCAACGAAGGTTTTCACATGCGCCTGCTGGAAATTGCCGACAACCGCTGGCGCAACCAGATGGTGGCCGACCTGCGCAAGGTCATGAAACTCAACCGCCACAACTCGCTGCTGAAAACCGGGCGCATTGCCGAGTCGCTGGATGAACACCGCGCCATCATGGCCGCGCTGGCCGCACGCGACCCGCAAGCCTGCACCCGGCGCATGCAGGAACATTTCGCCAACGGCCTCGAAGCGGCCGTTTGAAAACCGACAGCCCACGCGCCACATGACCCCGACGGACAGCCACACCTTCATGCAGCAGGCGCTGGCACTGGCCGCCCAAAGCCTGCTGATCACCGCTCCCAACCCCCGCGTGGGTTGCGTCATCACCAGCCCCGACGGGCAAGTGCTGGGCCAGGGTGCCACCCAACGCGCCGGTCAGGCGCACGCCGAAATCATGGCGCTGCGCGACGCTGCCGACCGCGGCCACAGCGTGGTGGGCGCCATCGCCTATGTCACGCTGGAACCCTGCTCGCACCAGGGCCGCACCGGGCCGTGTTGCGATGCGCTGGCAGCGGCTGGTGTCAAAAAAGTGGTGGCCGCCATTGGCGACCCCAACCCATTGGTCACCGGTCAGGGTTTTGTACGCCTACAGGCGGCAGGCGTTGACGTCGCCATCGGTCCCGGTGGCGCCGAATCGCGCGAACTCAACCTCGGCTTTTTCAGCCGCATGGTGCGTCAAACCCCTTGGGTGCGCATGAAGCTGGCGGCCTCGCTCGACGGCAAGACCGCGCTGGACAACGGCGTCAGCCAATGGATCACCTCGCCCGCGGCCCGCGCCGACGGCCACGCCTGGCGCGCGCGCGCCTGTGCCGTGCTCACCGGCATCGGCACCGTGCTGGCCGACAACCCCAAGCTTGACGTGCGTCTGGTCGAGACACCGCGCCAACCCGCCCTGGTGGTGATCGACAGCCGACTGGAGACGCCGCTGGAGGCCGCGCTTTTTGTCCCGGGTCGGGCGCTTTACATCTACGCGGCCGTGGCCAACGCCGAAAAACAGGCCGCGCTGGCGGCACGCGGTGCCACCGTGGTGCTGCTGCCCAATGCCAGCGGCAAGGTCGATCTGGCCGCCATGCTGCGCGACCTGGCGCGCCGCGAAATCAACGAGTTGCATGTGGAAGCCGGCGAAAAGCTCAACGGCTCGCTGATTCGCGAAGGCCTGGTGGACGAATTTGTGGTGTACCTGGCGCCCAAACTGATCGGCCAGGGGCGCGGCATGGCACACTTTGGGCCGCTGCAGGATCTGGCCCAAGCCTTGCCGCTGGAATTCAAGTCCACGGCCATGCTGGGGCCCGACCTGCGTGTGCTCGCCCGCGTGTGCGGCCGCGACGTCTTTTAACTGGAAAAATATGTTTACAGGCATCATCACCGGCATCGGCCACATCAGCGCCGTGCACCCCCTGGGCGACACCGCCACCCACGGCAAGCGCCTGACCCTCACCTGCCCGCCCGGCTACCTCGACGACGTGGGCCTGGGCGACAGCATCGCGCTCAACGGCGCCTGCATGACCGTGACCACGCTCGATGCGGCACAAAACCAGTTCAGCATCGACATCTCGGCCGAATCACTCGACAAGACCGCCGGGCTGGACCAGTTGGGCGCCGTCAACCTGGAAAAAGCCCTGCGCGCGCACGACCGGCTGGGCGGCCACATGGTCTCGGGTCACGTCGACGGCATCGGCCAGGTGACCTACTTTGCTGAAATCGGCGAGAGCTGGCAATTGCGCGTGATGGCGCCCCCGGCCCTGGCCAAATACCTGGTCTACAAAGGCTCGATCACCGTCAACGGCGTCAGCCTGACCGTGAACCAGTTCCAGGACAGCCCGGCGGGCTGCGAAATGACCATCAACCTGATCCCGCACACGGTGCAAAACACCGCGCTGGGCACGCTCAAGGTCGGCTCACGGGTGAACCTGGAGATCGACCTGATTGCGCGCTACGTGGAGCGCATGCTGGGTCGGTGAAATATCGCTCCACTCGCCCGGACGAACTACCCGCCGCCCAGGCGTGACCGGTGACTGAAAAAATGCACGCCGTTGCGGCCTGCGGCTTTGGCCTGGTACATGGCCATGTCGGCCTGCTTCAACAGGTCTTCGGGCAAGGCCCTGGCATTCACCAGCAGCGCCACGCCAATGCTGGCCGACAGGTGCCAGGTGACTTCAGGCAAGACAAATGGCTGTGCCAGGGCCTGCAAAATTTTGTCGACCACCGCTTGCGCCCCGGCCTGCGCCAGATCGACATCGTCGCTCAACTGCGCCAAGGCCACGACAAATTCATCACCCCCCAGGCGCGCGACGGTATCGACCTCGCGCACACAGGCCTGCAGGCGCTGCGCCACCTGAATCAACAACTCATCGCCCTGGTCGTGGCCGTAGCTGTCATTGAGCAGTTTGAACCGGTCCAGATCCAGAAACAGCACCGCCGCTATCTGGTTGCTGCGCGCCCGCACCGCACTCAATTGCTGCAGGCGATCCAGCAGCAGGCGCCGGTTGGGCAGTTGCGTCAACGGATCAAAAAACGCCAGTTTGCGAATGTCTTCCTCAAACTTTTTGCGCAAGCTGATGTCGGTATGCATCGACACATAGTGCGTGACCTGACCCTGCGTATCTTTCACCACGGTGATCGACAACCAGTCCGGGTACACATCGCCATTTTTACGCCGATTCCAGAGCTCACCCTCCCAATGGCCGGTCTGCTTCAGGCTGTGCCACATGGCCTGGTAAAAAGCCGGGTCTTGGCGGCCAGACCTGAGCATGTTGCTGGACCGGCCCACTGCTTCTTCCAGGCTGTACCCGGTCAAGTCCACAAAAGCGTGGTTCACCTGCAAAATGCGCAAATCTGCCGAACTGACCACCATGGCAGCCGTGGACTCGAACGCCACAGCCGCCACCCGTTGCGCTTCTTCGGCCTGTTTGCGCTCGGTGATGTCAAAAATTGCCCCATGAAAGACCACACTGCCATCCTCACATTTTTGCGGCACGGCGCGGCCACTGCGCCAGCGCACGGTACCGTCGGGCAGCTGCAACCGGTATTCCGGTTGCCAGGGTGTCAAGTGGGTCGCAGCCTGCTGGATCGACAGCTTGGTCCTGGCAACGTCGTCGGCATGCTGCCAGGCGAAAAACAACGACGCATCGCGCTGCATCTGCGCCAGCGTCAACCCATAAAAATCCAGGAAATACTTGGACACATACGAAAAGTGCATACCTCCGTCGGCATCCACCCTGAACTGAAACAACTCGGCAGGCACCTGATCGGTGAGGTTTTGCAACAAAGCCTGGCTTTGCTGCACGGCCAGCTCCAGCCGTTTTTGTTCGCTGCGATCGACATCGGTACCCGTCATGCGCAAGGCCCGACCTGCCGCATCACGCGCAACCACCTGCCCGCGCGCCATCAGGTGCACCCAGTGCCCATCCTTGTGGCGCATCCGGTGCTCCAGCAGCAAGCGCGGTACCTCGCCTTTCAGCACGGGCGGCAAGCGCTCGGCCAGCATCGGTCTGTCGTCCGGGTGCAGGAGCTCGGTAAACAGGCTGTTGTCGAACTCCTGCTCGTCTGGCAGAAAGCCCAGCATGGCCCTCAGGCGCTCATCCGCTTCCAACTTGCCGGTGACCACATCCCAGGACCACAGCGCCAGGCCGCCACTGTCAAGCGCCAGGGTCATCTGCTTGTGACTTTGCGCCAGTTGCTGGTGTTGCCGCTGGATAAGGAACCGGTCCCAGGAAAAAAGTGCCGCAAAACCCAGCAGCGCCAAACTACCCAGGGTCGCCAGCAGCCAGTCCAACCGGTTCGTCTGCAGGCTCACTTTCTGGTACTCCTGTTTGCCCAAAGCCACCGACACATAGAGCGGGAAACCCGGCACCTGCCTGAAGTGATACAAGCGCGGCACGCCATCCGCAGCCCTGTCCGAATCAACAAAACCCTCCACGGGCGCTTGCGGCAAGGCCGCCCCTGCCGGCAATTTGTCGCACTGCGCCCAGACCTTGCCGTCACGCCCCAGCAGCATCGCGTTGCCTTGCTGCCCCAAGTCCAGGCTGGCGTAGAAACGGACAAAATAATCGGCATCCAGCGACACCATCGCCACCCCGGCCAAGCTGCCGTCAGGCCGGCTGATGCGCCGGGTGAGCTGAATCATCCATTTTTTGGAGACCCGCCCCAGCACCGGTTGCGAGACAAACAGTTCATCGCTTGCGCGCGCCGCATGTACCTTGAAATGCTCCCGGTCGGCCAGGTTGACAGGCGGTGTCTGGGGCAGGTTGCTCAAGCGGAAAATGCCTTGGGCATCGATGATGCCCACCTGGTGCAACAAATCCACATCCACCACACCTTGACGCACCAGGGCAGCCAGGTCGAGCGCCCTGCCATCGCGCAGGTAGAGTGCGCGAATAATTTGCAGCGTCTGGTCAGCCGCATGCAGGGTGCGGCTGGCGTGCTGCTGACTCAGGTACGACAGGTTGGCCAACTCACGCCGGGCGCTGCGCTCATCTGCCTCCAAATTGGCTTGCGTGACCTGGCGCGTCAGCAACAACAGCGCCAACACGGCGACCAAGGCCAAGGTCCACGCCACCAGATGCGGCAAATGCGTTTTCCAACGTGGGCTCAACGGCGATTCATTGGTCATAACAGTGTCCCTTGTGCGCTGAGTTTAACCTTCTGCGCTTGGCGCATCAGTCGATTGCCGCAAGCCCTCATGACGGCAAAAAGAGGCGTCCTATCTGCTACGCTTCAAGCCATGCCAAATCAAGCCCCCGCCACAGCCATGCCCCCGGCTGTGATCGTGCTGTTGCTGTCGCTGCTGCTCGGCCTGCAGCCTGTCACCACCGACCTTTATTTGCCCGCACTGCCGGTGCTGACCGCCTGGACCCTGGTGCAACAACATGGGGAACAAAAATAATGGGGGTCAGATTCCAATTAATTTCACCCCTGCCCCGCTACCTGGCGCTGGCCGGCCCCACCGCGTCGGGCAAAACAGCGGCGGCGCTGGCGATTGCCCAAGCCTGGCCGGTGGAAATCATCAGCGTCGATTCGGCGCTGGTCTACCGCGGCATGGACATTGGCACGGCGAAACCCAGCGCCGCCGAACTGGCCGCAGTGCCCCACCACCTGATCAACATCCGCGACCCGCTGCAGGCCTACAGCGCCGCCGAGTTCGTGGCCGATGCACGGCAGTTGATGGCTGACATCACGGCGCGCGGCAAGCTGCCGCTGCTGGTGGGCGGCACCATGCTGTACTTCAAGGCGCTGCGTGACGGGCTCGACGACATGCCGCGCGCCGACCCGGCCGTTCGGGAAGCCATTGCGCTGGAAGCGGCGCAAAAAGGCTGGCCCGCGCTGCACGCCGAACTGGCGCAAATGGACCCGGACAGCGCCGCACGGCTGGCCCCGGCCGATTCGCAACGCATCTCACGGGCGCTGGAGGTGTTTCGCATCAGCGGGCGGCCGTTGTCGTCTTTTCAGACCAGAAACTCTGGCGCCCAAGCGGCGCCCCTTCATGACCCGGACAGCCTGCTGATTTCACTGGAGCCGATCGACCGCGCCTGGCTGCACCAGCGCATCGCCCAGCGTTTCGACGCCATGCTAAGCAGCGGTTTTCTGGACGAGGTCAGGGCTTTGCGGGCGCGCGGCGACCTGCACCCTGATTTACCGTCCATGCGCTGCGTCGGTTACCGCCAGGCCTGGGAATACCTGGACGCGCATGAAACGCGCGGCCTGGCTGGCCTGTGGCCGATGAGC
>JALNWC010000093.1 GCA_023231075.1 Rhodoferax sp. | reverse complement strand
AGCATGCTGGTCCGTGTTTGGGATGCGCCGACGCGCCTGTTTCATTGGGCCCTGGCGTTTTGTTTTGTCGGCTTGGTCGTGACCAGCCAGGTCGGCGGCATGGCCATGGTCTGGCATTTCCGCTTCGGTTATGGCGTCCTGACCCTGTTGTTGTTTCGTATGGTGTGGGGCCTGCTGGGCGGCCACTGGTCGCGTTTTTCCACCTTTGTGCCCTCGCCTTCAGGCCTCTGGCGTTACCTGCAAGGGCGCGGCCAGGCGCCGGAATGCGTCGGCCATAACCCGCTGGGCGCCCTGTCGGTACTCGCCATGCTGCTCTTCCTTTTCATGCAAGTGGCCTCTGGTTTGATGAGCGATGACGAGATTGCGACGGCAGGCCCATTGGTTCGGCTGGTCTCCTCGTCCTGGGTCAGCAACGCAACTTATTACCACAAGGACATTGGCAAACTCATCGTGCTGGGACTGGTGGTGTTGCACCTGGCTGCGATTGCTTTTCATCACTTTCGCAAACAGGAAAATCTGGTCAAGCCCATGATCACAGGTGACAAATCACTTGCCTCTCTCGCCCAGGGTGCCCGCGATGGCTGGCCCGAGCGGCGCCGCGCTACGCTGATTTTTCTGCTGTGTGCGGCTGCGGTGAGCAGCGCGGTCATTGCCTTGAACGGCTAGACGGCCAGCATCACGACCAACGCGCATGATGTCTGACGCCATCCACATCCAGGCTTTTTCGGAATCCACCGAACTGACCTTGGTTCGCGCACTGTTTGCAGAATATGCATGCAGTCTGAACATTGACCTGTGCTTTCAAAATTTCGAGGCCGAGCTGCAAGCCTTGCCCGGCGACTACGCCCCGCCACGTGGCGCACTGATGCTGGCCCGGGCTGGAAGTGAATTAGTCGGTTGCTGCGCGCTGCGCCCGCTGGATACGGTTGACTACCCCAACGCCTGTGAAATGAAACGCCTGTACGTGCGCCCCGCTTTGCGCCGTGACGGTGTCGGCCGACGACTGGCCGAGGCCGTCATGGAGGCGGCCCAGCAAGCCGGCTACGCCTTCATCCTGCTGGACACCTTGAGTGAAATGGAAACCGCGCGCGCCATGTACCAGGATCTGGGCTTCACCGAAATTCCCCCCTACTACTACAACCCCATTGAAGGAGCCCACTACCTGATGGCGCGGCTTTGATCAGGCCTTGGCCTGTGCCAGCAGGGTGGCGGCATCGCTGACTTCGAATTTGCCTGGACCTTCAATGTTGAGCGTGACCACTTTGCCGTTTTTGACCAGCATCGAATAACGGGCGCTGCGCAATCCCATGCCCTTGCCGGTCAGGTCGAGCGTCAGGCCGGTGGCCTTAGCAAAGACGGCATCGCCATCCGCCAGCATGCGAACCTTGTCACCGGTTTTCTGGTCACGTGCCCAGGCACCCATCACGAAAGCATCGTTGACGCTGACACACCAGATTTCATCCACGCCAGCGGCTTTGAGTGCATCGTGGTTGGCGAGGTAGCCCGGCACATGCTTGGCTGAGCAAGTGGGCGTAAAGGCACCAGGCAAGGCAAACAACGCGATGGTCTTGCCGGCGCTGGCCGCTACCACATCGACGGGGTTGGGGCCCAGACTGCAGCCACCGCTTTCAGTTTCATGGAATTCCATCAGCGTTACGGCTGGTAACTGGTCACCGACTTGAATCATGTCCGACTCCTAAATAAAAAATAAGGGGTTAAAAAAAAACGACTCACAATTGTGAGTCGTTTCCTGAGGTGCTGACGAGCAGCCCATCTAAAGACTTAGACCAGCGAGGCCTTTTGCACCAGGCGCGTGGCGACCCAGTTCTTGGTCTTCGAGATCGGACGGCTTTCGGTAATCTCGATCATGTCGCCCATTTTGTACTCGCCCTTTTCATCATGGGCGTGGTACTTGCTCGACTTGCCGACGATCTTGCCGTAGAGCTCGTGCTTGACACGGCGCTCGATCAGCACCGTGACCGTTTTCGCGCGCTTGTCGCTGACCACCTTGCCAACCAAGGTGCGCTTGAGGGATGTTTTAGCTTCCGTCATGTTTCGCTCCTTATTTGGCGGATGGAACAGCGGCTTGCTTTTCGACCAGAATGGTCTTGGCGCGAGCGATGTCACGACGTGCTGAACGCAGTGTGGCTGTATTGTTGAGTTGTTGGGTCGCCTTTTGCATGCGCAAACCAAAGTGTGCTTTTTGCAGCGCTTTGACTTCTGCCTGCAAACCGGCGACGTCTTTTTGGCGTAATTCAGTCGTTTTCATATCAATATCTCCTGATTACTGACCGATCATGCGTGACACGAAGGTGGTGCGCAGCGGCAATTTGGCAGCGGCCAAACGGAACGCTTCACGAGCCAACTCTTCAGACACACCCACGATTTCAAACACGATCTTGCCGGGCTGGATTTCAGCCACGTAGTACTCGGGGTTGCCTTTACCATTACCCATCCGCACTTCTGCGGGTTTTTGGGAAATGGGCTTGTCAGGAAACACCCGAATCCAGATACGACCACCCCGTTTGACGTGACGGGAGACAGCACGACGCGCGGCCTCGATCTGACGTGCCGTCAAACGGCCGCGGTCAATACATTTCAGACCGAAATCACCAAATGCAACCGAGCTACCCCGGGTTGCGATACCGGTGTTACGGCCCTTTTGCTCTTTGCGGTACTTGCGACGAGCGGGTTGCAACATAATTATTCTCCTTTACCGTCAGCTGCTGCAGCGGCTGGCGCGGCTACCTTGCGGACGCGCTGAACGGTGGGTTTGGCATCGGCTCCAAGAGCCACTGCGGGTTTGTCACTGCCATCGGCAGGTGCGGCGTTGCCGCCCATCGGGCGACGCGCACCACGGGGTGCAGGACGGTCGGCGCCAGGACGGCCACCGCGGTCATCACGACGCGGGCCGCGTGGGCGACGCTCGTCATCAGGACGCGGCGTTTCCACTGCCGGCAGATCATTGCGACCCAGGGTATCGCCCTTGTAGACCCAGACCTTGACACCAATGATGCCGTAGGTGGTCCTGGCTTCCGAGGTACCGTAGTCGATGTCGGCACGCAGGGTGTGAAGCGGCACGCGACCTTCGCGATACCATTCGCAACGGGCGATTTCGATCCCGTTCAAACGACCCGACGACATGATCTTGATGCCCAGGGCGCCCAGGCGCATGGCATTTTGCATGGCGCGCTTCATGGCCCGGCGGAACATGATGCGTTTTTCGAGCTGTTGCGTGATGGAGTCAGCGATCAGCTTGGCATCGATTTCGGGCTTGCGCACTTCTTCGATGTTGACGGCGACCGGCACGCCCAACTGGCGACCCAGTTCGCGCTTGAGGTTCTCGATGTCTTCACCTTTCTTGCCGATCACCACGCCCGGACGAGACGAGTAAATGGTGATACGGGCGTTCTTGGCAGGACGCTCGATCAAGACACGCGAAACAGACGCGTTCTTGAGCTTGGCCTTCAGGTACTCGCGCACCTTGATGTCTTCCGCCAGCATACCGGCGAAATCACGGTCATTGGCATACCAACGAGAGGCCCAGTTGCGGCTGATCGACAGGCGAAAGCCGGTTGGATGGATTTTTTGTCCCATATCTTGCTGGCCTCTTTCAGTTACCAACCGTCACGTACACATGGCACGTGGGTTTTCTGATCTGGTTGCCACGACCTTTTGCGCGGGCCGTGAAGCGCCTGAGCGAGGTGCCCTGTTCGACGTAGATGGTTTTCACCTTCAGTTCGTCGATATCGGCACCATCGTTGTGTTCAGCATTGGCAATGGCCGACTCCAGAACCTTCTTGATGATCACGGCAGCTTTTTTCTGCGTGAACTGCAAAATGTTCAGAGCCTGATCCACTTTTTTGCCACGGATCAAGTCCGCGACCAGACGGCCTTTGTCGACCGAGAGACGAACGCCCCGAAGGGTTGCACGTGTTTCCATGGTCAACTCCTTATTTCTTTTGGACTTTTTTGTCCGCAGGATGGCCCTTGAAAGTACGGGTCAGCGCGAACTCACCCAACTTGTGGCCAACCATTTGGTCAGTGATATACACAGGCACATGCTGCTTGCCATTGTGCACAGCGATGGTCAGGCCGATGAAATCGGGCAGAACCATCGAGCGACGCGACCAGGTCTTGATCGGCTTTTTGTCCTTGGTCGCCACGGCCTTTTCGGTCTTGGCGATCAGGTGTTGGTCAACAAAGGGACCTTTTTTGAGAGAACGAGTCATTTACCTACCCCTTACTTCTTGCGACGCGACACGATCATGACCTGCGTGCGCTTGTTGTTACGGGTACGGTAACCCTTGGTCAGATTACCCCAAGGATCGACGGGGTGACGGCCTTCGCCGGTCTTGCCCTCGCCACCACCATGGGGGTGATCCACCGGGTTCATGACCACACCGCGAACGGTCGGACGAATACCCATCCAGCGCTTGACACCGGCCTTGCCCAAACGGCGCAGGCTGTGTTCTTCGTTGGCGACCTGGCCCAGAGTGGCACGGCAGTCGATGTGAATCTTGCGGACTTCACCCGAGCGCATACGCACCTGGGCATACGTGCCTTCACGCGCCAGCAAGGTCGCCGAAGCACCCGCCGAGCGAACCATCTGGGCGCCTTTACCCACTTGCAATTCAATGCAGTGGATGATCGAGCCGACCGGAATGTTGCGGATTGGCAAGGTGTTGCCAACACGGATGGACGCCTCGGCACCGCTCATGATGGAGCTACCGACTTCCAGGCCACGCGGGGCGATGATGTAACGACGCTCGCCGTCGGCATAACACACCAGGGCGATGTGCGCAGAACGGTTCGGATCGTATTCAATACGCTCGACCTTGGCAGCAATGCCGTCCTTGTTGCGAAGAAAATCGACAACGCGGTAGTGATGCTTGTGACCACCCCCTTTGTGACGGGTCGTGATGTGGCCGTTGTTGTTACGGCCTGCCTGCTGGAATTGAGGTTCCAGCAAAGCCGCGTGAGGCGCTCCCTTGTGCAGGTGGTCACGCGAAATCTTCACCATGCCGCGACGGCCTGGGGAAGTTGGTTTCATTTTGATAACAGCCATGATTAAGCAGCCTCCCCACCAAGGTTCAACTCTTGACCGGGTTTGAGCATGACGTAGGCCTTGCGCACGTTGTCACGGCGACCGACCGACTTGCCAAAACGCTTGGTCTTGCCTTTGGTATTGACCACAGACACGCCCTTGACTTCAACTTTGAACATCAACTCAACCGCCGCCTTGATTTCGGGCTTGGTGGCGTCCTGCAGCACCTTGAAGGTCACGGCATTGCTTTTCTCGGCGGCCATCGTTGCCTTTTCAGACACGATCGGGGCAACCAGCACCTGCATCAGACGACCTTCGTCGAATTTAAGATTTTGGGAACCGTGGCTCATGCGAACATCTCCTGGAGTTTGCCCATGGCCGCCTTGGTCACCAGGACCTTGCGGTAATGGACCAGCGACACGGGGTCGGCATAGCGCGGCTCAACCACCAAAATATTCACCAGGTTGCGTGATGCGAGGTACAGGTTTTCATCAACCTCGTCTGCAATCACCAGCACCGAGTCAAGGTTCATGGCCTTGAACTTGGAAGCCAGGGCCTTGGTCTTGGGGGAGTCGACTGTGAGTGAATCCACCACAGCCAGACGGCCTTCGCGTGCCAACTGGGAGAAGATGGAGGCCATGCCGGCACGGTACATCTTCTTGTTGATTTTTTGCGCGAAATTTTCGTCAGGCATGTTCGGAAAAATCCGACCGCCGCCACGCCACAAGGGCGACGACGTCATACCTGCACGCGCGCGACCGGTACCCTTTTGTTTAAAAGGCTTCTTGGTCGAGTGACGCACTTGTTCACGGTCTTTTTGAGCGCGCGTGCCCTGACGGGCATTGGCCTGGAAAGCCACCACCACCTGGTGAACCAGGTCTTCGTTGTAGGCGCGACCAAAAACGGTCTCGGGCACATCGAGCTTCGATGCGACTTGACCTTGATCATTGAGGAGTTCGAGCTGCATCAGTTCGCTCCTTTCGCTTCAGTTGTTTTGGCCTTCACGGCCGGACGCACGGTCACAAAGCCGCCAGCCGAGCCCGGGATCGCACCCTTGATCATCAGCAGTTGACGCGCTTCGTCGATGCGAATCACATCGAGGTTTTGTGTCGTGACCAGATCGTCACCGAGGTGACCCGTCATGCGCTTGCCGGGAAACACGCGGCCTGGATCCTGCGCCATACCAATGGAACCCGGCACGTTGTGCGAACGGCTGTTACCGTGCGACGCGCGCTGGGACTTCATGTGGTGGCGTTTGATGGTGCCAGCGTAACCCTTGCCGATGGTCGTGCCTTGCACGTCCACTTTTTGACCGGCTGCAAAGACAGCCGTGACGGGCACGGTGGCGCCAGCCTGGTATTGGGTTGCCATTTCCGCGGGAACGCGGAATTCACGAATGATTTCACCTGCTTCCACCCCAGCCTTGGCGAGGTGACCTGCAGCGGGCTTGTTGACGCGCGACGCTTTACGCGCACCAAATGTCACTTGCAAAGCGACATAGCCGTCATTCTCCTGGGTTTTGACCTGGGTCACGCGGTTGTTGGACACATCGACCACGGTCACAGGGATGGAAACCCCGTCGTCCGTGAACAAACGCATCATGCCAACTTTGCGCCCCAGCAACCCTAAGTGATTGCTAAGACTCATTGTTTTCTCCGTAACTTTCACCGGTGCAACTTCAATTGGCTGCACACGTTTTTGCGTGAAAGAGGGTTAATAAAACTCTGCGGCCATGACTGGCACAGCAACAGAGCCTGCGAGTATAGCGCAACTTGCCAAAAAGGCAAGCCACAACCGGACTCAAAAGAGGCAGCCGATCCCAATTAATGGGGCTGACCGCCACATTTTTTTACTGCAACTTGATTTCGACGTCGACGCCAGCGGGCAAATCGAGCTTCATCAAGGCGTCAACGGTTTTATCCGTCGGGTCGACGATGTCCATCAGACGCTGGTGCGTGCGGATTTCAAACTGGTCGCGGCTGGTCTTGTTGACGTGCGGCGAACGCAGAATGTCAAAACGCTTCATGCGGGTTGGCAAAGGCACGGGGCCCTTGACAATCGCGCCGGTGCGCTTGGCGGTGTCGACGATTTCAGCAGCAGACTGGTCGATCAGCTTGTAGTCAAACGCCTTCAGGCGGATGCGGATTTTTTGTTTGGTTGCCATGTTTATCTCTAATTAGTCGGGGACAGAGCTGACTCGCTTGCGCGTAGCTGCGGTCTGTCCCGCAAACAAGTTATTAAGCAATCACCTTGGCCACCACACCGGCGCCGACGGTACGGCCACCTTCGCGGATGGCGAAGCGCAGGCCTTCTTCCATGGCGATCGGGGCAATCAGCTTGACGGTGATCGACACGTTGTCGCCGGGCATGACCATTTCCTTGCCTTCGGGCAACTCGATGGCGCCGGTCACGTCCGTGGTGCGGAAGTAGAACTGGGGACGGTAGTTGTTGAAGAACGGGGTGTGACGGCCGCCTTCGTCTTTCGACAAGACGTAGATCTCGCCGGTGAAGTGGGTGTGCGGTTTGATCGAGCCCGGCTTGCACAGGACTTGGCCGCGCTGCACGTCTTCGCGCTTGGTGCCGCGCAGCAGGATGCCGACGTTGTCGCCGGCCTGGCCCTGGTCGAGCAGCTTGCGGAACATTTCAACACCGGTGCAGGTGGTTTTGACGGTGTCGTGGATACCGACGATTTCGATTTCTTCGCCGACTTTGATGATGCCGCGCTCGATACGGCCGGTCACCACGGTGCCGCGGCCGGAGATCGAGAACACGTCTTCGACAGGCATCAGGAAGGCGCCGTCCACCGCACGCTCGGGCAGGGGGATGTAGCTGTCCAGTGCGTCAGCGAGCTTCATGATGGAGCCTTCGCCGAGTTCGCCTTTGTCGCCTTCCATGGCGAGTTTGGCCGAGCCGTGGATGATGGGGGTGGTGTCGCCGGGGAAGTCGTACTTGTCCAGGAGTTCGCGCACTTCCATTTCAACGAGTTCGAGCAGTTCGGCGTCGTCGACCATGTCGCATTTGTTGAGGTACACAATGATGTAGGGCACGCCGACCTGGCGCGCCAGCAGGATGTGTTCGCGGGTCTGGGGCATGGGGCCGTCGGCAGCCGATACCACCAGGATCGCACCGTCCATCTGGGCGGCACCGGTGATCATGTTTTTCACATAGTCGGCGTGGCCGGGGCAGTCGACGTGGGCGTAGTGGCGGTTGGCCGTTTCGTATTCCACGTGGGCGGTGTTGATGGTGATGCCGCGGGCTTTTTCTTCGGGCGCTGCGTCGATCTGGTCGTAGGCCTTGGCCGAGCCGCCAAATTTGGCTGCCAGCACGGTGGTGATGGCCGCCGTCAGCGTGGTTTTGCCATGGTCAACGTGACCGATGGTGCCCACGTTGACGTGGGGCTTGGTTCGTGTGAATTTTTCTTTTGCCATTTT
>JALNWC010000092.1 GCA_023231075.1 Rhodoferax sp. | reverse complement strand
TCGGTCAAAAATTACATTTATCAGGAAAAACCATGACTATCGAACGCACGCTCTCCATCATCAAACCCGACGCCGTTGCCAAAAACGTGATCGGTCAAATCTACGCCCGTTTTGAAGCCGCCGGCCTGAAAATTGTGGCCGCGAAAATGGCCCATTTGTCGCGTGGCGAGGCGGAAGCCTTTTATGCCGTGCACAAAGCCCGTCCGTTCTTCAAGGATCTCGTCGATTTCATGGTGTCCGGTCCGGTCATGATCCAGGCCCTCGAAGGTGAAGATGCGGTTTTGAAGCACCGCGACCTGATGGGCGCGACCGATCCGAAAAAAGCGGCTCCTGGCACCATTCGCGCTGATTTCGCCGACAGCATCGATGCCAACGCGGTGCACGGCTCGGATGCGCCCGAGACGGCCGCAGTGGAAATTGCGTTCTTCTTTGCCGGCATGAACGTCTACGCGCGTTCATGACAGGCATGACGGCTAATCTGCTTGATTTCGATCTTGAGGGCTTGGCCGTCTTTTGTGAGCGGTTGGGGGAAAAGCGTTTTCGCGCCGTTCAACTGTTTCGCTGGATTCATCAAAAAGGGGCCAGCCAGTTTGATGACATGAGTGACCTGGCCAAGTCACTGCGCGAAAAGCTCAAGGGCGTCGCGCACATCAAGGCGATGCCCGTGGTGTCGCAGCACCTGTCGGCCGATGGCACCATCAAGTGGCTCTTTGATGTCGGTGACGGCAATGCGGTCGAGGCCGTCTTCATCCCTGAATCCGATCGTGGCACGCTGTGTGTGTCGTCCCAGGCCGGCTGTGCCGTCGGCTGCCGTTTTTGTTCTACCGGTCACCAGGGTTTCAGCCGCAATCTCACGACCGGTGAAATCATTGCCCAACTCTGGTTTGCCGAGCATTTCTTGCGCCAGCATCTCAAGCGTGACGAGCGCGTCATCTCCAACGTGGTGATGATGGGCATGGGCGAGCCCCTGCAAAACTACAACGCCCTGATTCCGGCGCTGCGCGTCATGCTCGACGACCACGCCTATGGCTTGTCGCGGCGCCGGGTCACCGTATCCACCTCGGGGATTGTCCCGATGATCGATCGCCTGGCGCAAGACTGTCCGGTGGCGCTCGCGGTGTCCTTGCACGCGCCCAATGATGCGCTGCGCGATACCCTGGTGCCGCTGAACCTGAAATACCCCCTGGCGCAGCTGGTCGCTGCCTGCCATCGCTATTTGGCCCACGCGCCGCGTGACTTCATCACGTTCGAATATTGCATGCTCGATGGCGTCAACGACACCGATGCCTGTGCGCGTCAACTGGTGGAGCGCATCCAGGCCCACCCCGGCGCCTGGTGCAAACTCAATCTGATCCCGTTCAATCCGTTCCCGGCTTCCGGTTTGTTGCGCTCCAAGCCGGAGCGCGTGGAGGCCTTTGCCAGGATCTTGAACGACGCCGGGATCATCACCACGATCCGCAAGACCCGGGGCGACGACATCGATGCCGCCTGTGGCCAGCTCGCGGGTGACGTCAAGGATCGAACCCGGGTGATGGTGCGCATGGAGCGCAACAGAAGCCTGCGCGCGCTGGCCGTTGAGGCACCGGTCAGCGGCACCGAAGGAGCAGGGGCATGAGTGCTTTAAGTTCGTTTGCGAAGCCTGGCTCCTGGTCGCTGTGGACGCTCATGGTGCTGTTCTGCGCAGGCGTTTTGTCGGGCTGTGCCAACGGCCCGGATGCCGGCCAGGCCAGCGCCGCCAGCGCTGACCTGATCACCGATTCAGATGAAAGCAGTGCGCGAAAGAGGGCGCGTATCCGGGTGGAACTGGCCCTGGCTTACCTGGAGCAGGGCAAAACCAACATTGCCTTGGACGAGGTCAAGCTGGCGTTGGCGGCTGACCCTGACTTTGCCGATGCCTACAGTTTGCGCGGCCTGATTTACATGCGACTCAACGAATTGGCGCTGGCGCAGGAAAGTTTTCTGAAAGCGCTCGCGGTGCGACCGCGCGACCCCAATATTCTGCACAACCTGGGCTGGTTGAAGTGCCAGCAAGCGCGCTATCCTGAGGCCATGGCCGATTTTTCACAGGCCCTGGCCAACCCCGGTTACGGCGAGCGCGCCAAAACCTATATGACTCAGGGCCTGTGCCAGATCAGGGCGGGGCAACGGCGTGAGGCGGAGCAGAGCCTGCTCAAAGCCTATGAGTTCGATGCCGCGAATCCCGTCACCGGCTACAACCTGGCGAACCTGCTGTTTCAGAATGCCGAGTTTGCCAGGGCGCAGTTTTATATCCGTCGTCTCAACAACAGCGAGTGGGCCAATGCGGAGTCGCTTTGGCTGGGCATCAAGGTTGAAAATAAAATGGCCGACCGGGTCGCCCTGCTGCAGCTGGCAACCCAGTTGGAAAAACGCTTTCCGCAGTCCAAAGAAGCTTCGGCTTACCGGCGCGGCGCATTTGATGAGTGAGAATTTTCCCATGGACCAGGCTCAGCAGGCCGCTGACGCGGTTGTCAAACCCGTCACGGCTGGTGTTTTATTGAAGACTGCGCGGGAGGCTCAGGGGCTCCCTATTTCGGCCTTGGCGGTGACCTTGAAAGTGCCTGTTTTCAAGCTTGAAGCGCTGGAGGCGGATCGCCATGAGGTGCTGGCCGACTCGGTTTTCACGCGCGCCCTGGCGGCCAGTGTCTGCCGGGTGCTGAAGATTGACCCGGCACCTGTCCTGGCCGCCTTGCCACATTCTGAAATGCCGCGGTTCAAGACCGATGATGCTGGCCTGAATACGCCGTTCAAGACGGGCGGACTTGTTTTTGGGCTGCACATCAAAAGCCGCTTGACCACCCCCCTGGGCCTGGCCGTGGCCTTGTTGTTGCTCGGGATTTTGCTTGTTTTCATGTTGCCCGCGCGTGAACTGGCAGACACCGCACCGAGCAGCGCAGCGCAAGTCAGCGATCCCGAAGTGCTTCGGCCGACACCTGCCGTCGAACCCACGGCCCCACCCGCGTCTGCGCCGCTGGCAAGCGATTTGCCGGTCTCGCTGACCGTTGCCGACGTCGTTCAGCCGAGTCCGGCGCTCCCGCTGGTCACACCGGATGGGGCAGCGGCTGTCCTGGTGCTGGAATCCCGTGGCGCCTCCTGGGTCGAGATCATCGACGCCCAGGGGGTATTGCAATTGCGCAAAATCCTGGCCGCCGGTGAACAGGTTCGCTCACAGGGCCCCTTGCCCTTGTCGGTGGTGCTGGGGCGTGCGGACGACGTGGCGGTCACGGTGCGCGGACAGCGCCTGGACGTGAGCGCCATGACGAAAGCCAATGTAGCTCGATTTGAGGTGAAGTAATGCAAGATAACCTGCCCATCGCCATGGCTGCGGCGGCGCCGCGTCGCTCACGCCAGGCACGCATTGTTTGGGGTGATCGATGTGTGACTGTCGGCGGCGACGCGCCGGTCAGGGTGCAGTCCATGACCAACACCGACACCGTGGACGTGATTGGCACGGCGATCCAGATCAAGGAGCTGGCCCTGGCCGGCTCCGAATTGGTGCGCCTGACGGTCAATACCCCGGAAGCGGCTCAAGCCGTGGCACCGATCCGCGAGCAACTCGACCGCATGGGCATTGATGTGCCCCTGATCGGCGACTTCCATTACAACGGTCACCGTCTGCTGACCGACTACCCGGAGTGCGCGCAGGCCCTGTCCAAGTACCGCATCAACCCCGGCAACGTGGGCAAGGGCGACAAACATGACCGGCAGTTTGGCGTCATGATCGAGGCCGCCATCCGCTGGAACAAGGCGGTGCGCATTGGCGTCAATTGGGGCAGTCTGGACCAGGAATTGCTGGCCCACCTGATGGACCAAAACAGCCGTCGCAACCCGCCCTGGGGCGCCAAACCGGTGATGTACGAAGCCCTGATCACGTCGGCGCTGGACTCGGCGCAACAGGCGGTAGACCTGGGGCTGGAGCCGAGCCAGATCATCTTGTCGTGCAAGGTCAGCGGCGTGCAGGACCTGATTTCCGTCTACCGTGAATTGGCCAGACGCAGCCATTACGCCCTGCACCTGGGCCTGACCGAAGCCGGCATGGGCACCAAAGGGGCGGTCGCGTCGGCCGCGGCCCTGTCCATTTTGTTGCAGGAGGGCATTGGCGACACCATTCGCGTGTCGCTGACGCCGCAGCCGGGTGAGTCGCGTACCCAGGAAGTGGTGATCGCCTCCGAAATCCTGCAGTCGCTGGAGTTGCGCTCTTTCGTGCCCAGTGTCACCGCTTGCCCGGGTTGCGGACGCACTACCAGCACCACGTTCCAGGAGTTGACGCAGCAGATCGAGGGTTTCCTGCGCGCCCAGATGCCGGTCTGGCGCAGCAAATACCCCGGGGTTGAAACAATGAAAGTGGCGGTGATGGGTTGCATCGTCAATGGACCCGGCGAAAGCAAGCAGGCCGACATCGGCATCAGTCTGCCCGGCACCGGCGAAGCGCCCGCCGCGCCGGTCTTCATCGACGGCGAAAAATGCATGACCTTGCGCGGTGATCAAATCGCCCGGGAATTTCAGGTCATTGTTGAAAACTATGTCGAAAAACGTTACGGCGTGCCAGCGACCGTGGCGCCCTGATTTGAATTGTCATGACCGAAACCACTGTTCAAAAAATTGAAAAACTGACCGCCGTCAAAGGCATGAACGACGTGCTGCCGCCAGACTCGGCGGCCGTCGAATGGCTCGAGGCCAAAGTGCGGGCCCTGATGGCGCGCTACGCCTACCGCAACATCCGCACGCCGATCGTTGAGCGCACCCCCCTGTTCATCCGGGGCCTGGGTGAGGTCACGGACATCGTCGAAAAGGAAATGTATTGCTTTGAGGACCGGCTCAATGGCGACCCGCTGACCCTGCGTCCGGAAGCCACGGCGGGCGTGGTGCGTGCGGCGCTGGAGCACAACCTGTTGTACGACGGCGCCAAGCGCCTGTATTACATGGGGCCGATGTTTCGCCATGAACGTCCGCAAAAAGGACGTTACCGCCAGTTCGACCAGATTGGCGCCGAAGCGCTGGGTTTTGCCGGGCCCGAGGTCGATGCCGAACTGATTTTGATGGCCCATGCCCTGTGGCAGGAGATCGGCCTCGATGACGTGCGCCTGGAGCTCAATAGCCTGGGTCAGGCCCATGAGCGGCTGGCGCACCGCAAGGCGCTGATCGCGCATCTGGAACAGCACGCCGGGCAGCTCGATGAGGACGCCCGGCGGCGTTTGCACAGCAACCCGCTGCGCATTCTGGACACCAAGAACCCGGCCATGCAGCCGCTGGTCGAGGCGGCCCCCAAGCTGCTTGACTTCCTCGGCGCCGAGTCGCTGGCACATTTCAAGACCCTGACCGACATTTTGCAGACCAACGGGGTGGCCTACACCGTCAACCCGCGTCTGGTGCGCGGCATGGACTATTACAACCTGACCGTGTTCGAGTTCACCACCGACCGCCTGGGTTCGCAGGGCACGGTGTGTGCGGGCGGGCGTTACGATTACTTGTTCGAGCAGTTGGGTGGCAAGCCGGCCCCCGCCGTCGGTTGGGCGCTGGGCGTTGACCGGGTGCTGGCCCTGGCCCGCGGCGCAGGCCTGCCCGATGTGGGGCCGCCGCTGGATGCCTATGCCATCGTCACCGATGCCCAGGATTTGCCGCGGGTGTTGTCGACGCTGCAGCGTTTGCGTGCCGTCGGCGTCAGCGTCCAAATGCACACCCGCACGGGTGAGGCCATGGGCAGCATGAAGAGCCAATTCAAACGGGCCGATGCCAGTGGCGCACGTTTTGCCCTGATTTTTGGCCAGGACGAAATCAAGGCAAACCAGGTCATGGTCAAACCCCTGCGCGACGCCCGTGCCGCCCAGCAACTGCACGCCCTTGCCGATGTGTCGACCTGGGCCACGACCCTACAATCAGCCGCTTAACGAAATACCCCTATGGCCAATCAATTAGACCTTGAAGAACAAGAACAGCTTGACCAGATCAAGCATTTCTGGAAGCGCTACGGCAATGCCATCACCTGGGTGTTGATGGTCGTGATGGGCGCCTTTGCCAGTTGGAACTTTTACCATTATTGGCAGCGCAGCCAGGCCCAACAGGCGGCTGCACTGTTTGATGAAGTGGATCGTGCGGTGCTGGCGGCGGACGCCGTGCGCATGGAGCGTGTTTTCAGCGACATGAAGGACAAGTTTTCTGGCACCACCTACGCACAGCAGTCCGGCTTGCTGGTGGCCCGGCAATACGTCAAGCTGGGCAAGCCCGGGGCGGCCAAATCCGCGCTGACCTGGGTGGCCGAGCAATCTTCTGACGCCGGCTACCAGTCCCTGGCGCGTTTGCGCCTGGCCGCCATTTCGATGGAATCGAAGCATTTTGACGAGGCTTTGAAATTGCTGAACATGAGCTATCCCGCCAGTTTTGAAGCGTTGGTGGCAGATCGCAAGGGCGATGTCTTCATGTTGCAGGGTGAGAAAGCCAAGGCGCTCGCCGAGTATGACAAGGCGTATCGCCTGTTTGACCCGCGCACCGAGTACCGTCGTTTGGTGGAGGTCAAACTGAATGCCCTGGGTGTGGATGCCGGGCCTCAAGATCAAGTGGCCGCTGCGGCCGGGAAATAGACATCATGGCAAATATTTTTTCCGTGGCTGGTTTCCGCCGAGTCCTGGCCCTGGCCCTGGTTGCGGGCGTGACGGCATGTGCCAGTGGCTCTGATACGCTGAAGCCCGCAGATTTGGGCGCCAACCCGGCCTTGTTGGGTGTGCGTGCTGCCTGGAGCAGCAAAATCGCTCCGGTGGATTTTCCTTTGCAGGCCAAAGTCATCGGCCAAACGGTGGCGCTTGCGGGTGCTGATGGCGTGGTGCTGTCGCTCGATGCGCGCAGCGGCACCGTGTTGTGGCGTACCCAGGTTGGCGCACCGATAGCCGCTGGGGTTGGCAGTGACGGTCGCTTCAGCGCGGTCGTGACACGCGGCAACGAGTTGGTGGTGCTTGAAGCTGGCCAGGTACTCTGGCGTGCGCCTCTGAGCGCGCAGGTGTTCACCGCGCCGCTGGTGGCCGGCGAGCGCGTCTTTGTGCTGGGTGCCGACCGCAGTGTGGCGGCCTTTGATGCCAGGAGCGGACGCAAGCTGTGGCAGCAGCAACGTCCCGGTGAAGCCTTGATTTTGCGTCAGGCGGGGATTCTGACCGCCGTCGGCAATACCCTGGTGGCCGGACTGTCCGGCCGTTTGCTTGGCATGAATCCGCTCAATGGCAACACCGTGTGGGACGTGGCGCTGGCCACGCCGCGGGGCACCAACGACATTGAACGCTTGGTGGATCTGGTAGGCGGGTTCAGCCGTCACGGCAATGAGCTGTGTGTCCGCGCTTTCCAGACCGCCGTGGGCTGTGTCGATACCTCGCGGGGTAGCCTGACCTGGAAGCGGCCTGCCGCAGGTGCCGTGGGCTTGCATGGCGATGCGCAGCAGGTGTACGGGGTGGAGAGTGATGGCCGCGTGATGTCCTGGCAGCGTGCCTCGGGCGAGCCGGTCTGGACGTCGGAGCGTCTGCTTTATCGCAAGCTGAGTGCGCCGCTGGTGTTGGGGCGCTCGGTGGTGCTCGGTGATGGCACCGGGCTGGTGCACTTTTTGTCGCGCGCTGATGGCACGCCCTTGACCCGTTTATCGACCGATGGTTCGGCGATCGAGGTCACCCCGGTGGTGGCGGCTGGCACCCTGGTGGTGGTGACGCGCACGGGTGGTGTCTACGCTTTTCAGCCTGAATAAATTTGACTTTTCTGACGGATAGCATTGAATGAAACCTGTATTGGCATTGGTCGGGCGACCCAACGTTGGCAAGTCGACCTTGTTCAATCGTCTGACCAAATCGCGCGACGCCATCGTCGCCGACTATGCAGGGTTGACGCGCGATCGTCATTACGGCAACGGCAAACTGGGCAAGTACGAGTACATCGTGATTGACACCGGCGGTTTCGAGCCTGACGCCAGCGCTGGCATTTACAAGGAGATGGCCAAGCAAACGCGCCAGGCGGTGGCTGAGGCCGATGTGGTGATTTTTGTGGTCGACGCGCGCGCCGGTGTGTCGGCCCAGGACCACGACATCGCCAACTACCTGCGGCGTCTGGGCAAACCCTGTGTGATGGTCGCCAACAAGGCCGAAGGCATGCAGGCAGGCGGCCAACTGGTGGAGTTTTATGAACTCGGCTTTGGTGAAGTGCTCGCCGTGTCGGCGGCCCACGGACAGGGCATTCGTGAATTGCTTGATCGGGCCTTGCTGCCGCTGCAAGCAGCCGAAGACGAGGTCCAGGAAACCGAGCAAGCCGGGCTTATCAAACTGGCCGTGGCGGGGCGCCCCAATGTGGGCAAGTCCACCCTGATCAACGTCTGGCTGGGCGAGGAACGCCTGGTTGCCTTTGACCTGCCCGGCACCACGCGCGACGCGATTTCTGTGCCGTTTGAGCGCAATGGCCAGAAATTTGAATTGATCGACACCGCTGGCCTGCGGCGTCGCGGCAAGGTCTTTGAGGCCATC
>JALNWC010000091.1 GCA_023231075.1 Rhodoferax sp. | reverse complement strand
GCGATTCTGTGGGGGCATAGCTCAGTTGGGAGAGCGATTGGTTCGCAATCAATAGGTCGGCGGTTCGATTCCGCCTGTCTCCACCAATATTCAAACCCCAACCACTCTCGGTTGGGGTTTTTTTCTTATGTGTTCCCGCCAGACAAGTCGGCGACTTCCTCAATGCCCGCGTGGATGAGCGACGCCATCTTCCGCAACGAACAGACGGCTGCTCATGCCTGAATCCTTCCTGCACCTCGACGCTCAAGAGCAGTCCCAGATCTATCGGGCCCTGGCACCGCAACTGGCGCGCTCGCCAGTGGTGCTGGAAAAGGATGTGGGGGTCCGCTGGGTGCTGCAGGCCCTTTTCACCATGCCCGGTCGGCTGCCCATGGCATTCAAAGGCGGCACTTCCCTGTCCAAGGTGTTTGGCGCCATTGCCCGTTTTTCCGAGGATGTGGACATCACGCTCGACTACCGGGGCCTCGACGGCTCTTTCGATCCATTTGCTGAAGAGGTGCCCAAGACCAGACTGAAGAAATTCAGCGAGGACCTCAAGTCCTTCGTGCGCGGCCATGCCTACGATGTTGTGGCTCCGCACATCCAGAGGACGCTCGCGTCTGAGTTTGATGGCGACGCCGCTGCGTTCCGGCTCGAACTCAGCGAGAACGGTGAGCAAATGCGCCTGCATTACCCAAGTGTGCTGGAAATGCCGGGGCGGCTATGTGGGCAACAACTCAGTCGCTTGTTGACTTTTGACGAGTCCACAAGCGCCTCGCATTCACGAGAATTTCCCGATCGGTAAATTTCCGCCTTAAAGGTGCGCTATTGCACGAAAAATTCCCGAACGGGAAATATTGCTTGCCTTCTTCTTAAAGCTGGTCGATAATTTCCCGAACGGGAAACAAGACCAGTAATGAGCTCCATACAGACCACAGAACAACTCGGTGACGCACTGCGGGCTGCACGCAAGCAGTTGGGCCTGACACAGCCTCAGCTGGCTCTGGCTGCAGGCGTTGGTGTGCGTTTCATCGTCGACCTTGAAGCGGGCAAGCCTACCCTGCGGCTTGAAAACGTGATGCGCGTGATTGACGCGCTGGGGGGTACGCTCCAGCTCATCGGCCTGCCATCATCTGCCCCTGAAAATCACCCTGAGGGCAACCCGCATGGCACTTGAGCTTGAAGTCTGGCTCTTCGCCGAGCGGGTCGGTACCCTGGCCCTCATCGATGGACGGCTGAATTTCCGTTATGCCCCGGATTGGCTCTCTCGCCCTGACGCAGTGACCCTGTCCAGTTCACTGCCTTTAAAAGCAGAACCGTTCGACGATCACCACACGCGCCCCTTCTTTGCAGGGCTGTTGCCGGAGGGACAACTCAGGCGCCTCATTGCCCAGCGATTTCAGGTGTCGAGCCAGAACGATTTTGCGCTGCTCGACCACATCGGTGGGGAGTGTGCCGGGGCTGTGACCTTACTGGAGCCAGGGCAGTCGTTGTCAAGTCCTGAGCAAGGCGACGACGTTCAGTGGCTGAACGACGAAGAGATCGTCGACATCCTCGATGAACTGCCGCATCGGCCGATGTTGGCTGGCAAAGATGGCTTAAGGCTCTCGCTGGCGGGCGCTCAAGACAAATTGCCGGTGGTTTTTGATGGCGCCCGGATCGGGCTATCAAGAAATGGGGCGCCCAGTTCACATATCTTGAAGCCTGCCATCCGTACCCTGGCGGACACGGTGACTAACGAAGGCTTCTGTCTGGCGTTGGCTGAGGCCATGCGGCTCAAGCCGGCAAAGTCGCAGGTGCATTCTGTGCTGGGGCGACAGTTCCTGCTGGTCGAGCGCTACGACCGGATGAGCAATGCACAAGGCCTGCGGCAGCGCCTGCATCAGGAGGACTTTTGCCAGGCTCTGGGCGTGGTTCCGGAAATGAAATACCAGAACGAAGGCGGCCCGGATCTGGCGCAATGTTTCGATCTGGTTCGGCGTGTCACACGCCCCAGCGCACCACAGGTCCTGCGCTTGCTCGACTATGTGATCTTCAACGCATTGATCGGCAATCACGACGCGCACGCCAAGAATTTCTCGCTGTTGTACGCGGGTAAGTCCGCCGTCCTGGCGCCTTTATACGACGTGCTTTCGACGGCGGTCTATCCGACCTTGACGCCCAAGATGGCGATGAAGATTGGCAGCAAGTACAAGTTCAGCGAAGTTCAGGCAAGGCACTGGGACCAGTTCGCTGAAGCAGTTGGCCTCGGCAAAGCTCAGGCCAGAAAGCGGATCCTGGCCTTGGCAAAGTCGATGCCGTCTACCGCGCGTGAACTGCAGTCAGACCCCAAACGTGGCTTCACCGGCCATGGCGTGGTTGAGCAGATCGTGACCTTGATCGAGCAACGCTGCGCCCTGACAGTACGAAGGCTCAGTGCATCTGCCGCTGACATGGAGGAAGAGGCTGAACCATCCGCGTGAGCCACGTGGCATTCACGAATACCGGCTATCAGCGTCGCCCGGCGGCCACAGGCTGGTCAGGAAGCTTCGTGGTCTTGCGCAACTCGGCGGTCGATGAAATCAGGCAGTCGTTTTCGTAGGCATCGATGTCGCACAGACGGTAGATGAGCTTGCCAGGCAGGCGGATGAACTTCGGGCCGATGCCGATGACGCGCCACCGCTCCAGCGTTTTGGGTGACAGCCCCCAGCGCTCGGCGAGTTGCAGTTGATCGAAGTGGGTGATGGTGGTCATGGTGAACTCCTTGTGCTGAATGGGAGCCCATGAACGCTCTGTTTCGGGAAGGCAGCAAGTCCTGCGGGTGGTCTGGGAGGGCTTGGCTGCATGCAGAAAATGACCGCCTGTTGGAACAGAAAAATTGGTGACAAGTTTCGAACGTCGAAAAGTGATTGAACCAAGCGGGTTTTGAGGTAGGACGCGGCCCGGTCAAACCTTTCGCATCGGCACGCAAGCGTAGGCGCCCTGTTTTGCGTACGTTCATGCGACTGTCGGTGGCGGGCGAGTGTCCCACCACCAGTTTCACCGTCAATGCGACCGGATCATGGTGCCAAAAGCCTGATCCGTCAAAATTTCGAGCAGCAGCACATGGGGCACGCGGCCGTCAATGATGTGCACCGAGTTGACGCCGCTTTTGGCCGCATCCAGCGCACCGGCAATTTTGGGCAGCATGCCGCCGCTCAGGGTGCCATCGGCAAACAGGGCGTCAATCTGGCGCGCCGTCAGGTCGGTCAGCAACTCGCCGGCCTTGTCGAGCACGCCGCTGATGTTGGTCAGCATCATGAGTTTTTCGGCCTTCAGCACGGTAGCCAGCTTGGCCGCCACCACGTCGGCGTTGATGTTGTAGCTCTCGTTGTTTTCACCAAACCCAATCGGGCTGATGACCGGGATGAAGGCGTCGTCCTGCAGCGCCTTGACCACGCTGGGGTCGATGCTGACGATGTCGCCCACCTGGCCCACGTCATGCTCGATGCTGGGGTCGACGTTGTCGAGCATCTTGAGCTTTTGGGCGCGGATCATGCCGCCGTCACGCCCGGTCAGGCCCACCGCCTTGCCGCCGGCCTGGTTGATCAGGCCCACAATGTCCTGCTGCACCTCGCCGCCCAGCACCCATTCGACCACCTCCATGGTCTCGGCGTCGGTCACGCGCATGCCCTGGATGAATTCACCTTTTTTGCCCAGCCGCTTGAGCGCCGTCTCGATCTGCGGCCCGCCGCCATGCACCACCACCGGGTTGATGCCGACCAGTTTGAGCAGCACCACGTCTTCGGCAAAATCGGCCTGCAGGGCCGGGTCGGTCATGGCGTTGCCGCCGTACTTGATGACCATGGTCTTGCCGTGGAATTTGCGGATGTAGGGCAGCGCCTGCGCCAGGATTTCGGCCTTGTCGCGCGGCAGGATGTGAGAGACGTCGGTCATGGTGGGCTCGGTGTTCAATGGGGTTGACAGTGTAAGACCGGCAAATTGTGCCGCATGTCGTGACCGTGCAGCGCGTCCCCATAACCTTGCACGCAGGTTTGCAGCACCGACTTGATGGCCACAAGGTCTGCCTGCTCGGCCCCCAGGCGCAAGGCCTGCAAATGCGGCTGCAGCGCATCCCAGCTCAAGCAGGCCTCGTGCGCCTTCATGATGCGGGCATGCGCGGTGGGCTCGGGCTGGTCGCCGATCAGCAGCTCTTCATAAAGCTTTTCGCCAGGGCGCAAGCCCGTGACGGTGATCTCGATGTCGCCATCGGGGTGATCGGCATCGCGCACGCGCAGGCCGGACAGCTCGACCATGCGCCGGGCCAGGTCGATGATCTTGACGGGCTCACCCATGTCGAGCACGAACACATCGCCACCCGCCGCCATGGCACCGGCTTGCAGCACCAATTGCGCGGCCTCGGGGATGGTCATGAAATAACGGGTGACCTCGGCATGCGTCACCGTGAGCGGGCCACCGTCGGCCAACTGGCGGCGAAACAGTGGCACCACGCTGCCGCTGGAGCCCAGCACATTGCCAAAGCGCACCATGGTGAAACAGGTGGCCGACTGCTGCAGGGCCAGCGCCTGCAACACCAGCTCGGCCATGCGCTTGCTCGCGCCCATGACATTGGTCGGGCGCACCGCCTTGTCCGTCGAGATAAGCACAAAGCGCCTTGCGCCGCTGGCCATCGCCGCACGCGCCGTGTTGAGCGTGCCGAACACGTTGTTCAAAATGCCCTCGCCGGGGTTGCCCTCGACCAGGGGCACATGTTTGTAGGCCGCGGCATGGTAAACGGTGGCCGGGCGGTAGGCCTCGAAAATAGCGCTCAAACGGGCCGGGTTGGCCACACTGCCAAGCAAAGGGATCAATTCAACGTGCAGCCGGTTCGCGGCACAAATACCCTGCAACTCCTGGTGAATGCTGTACAGGCCAAACTCATTGTGATCGAGCAGCAGCAACTGGCGTGGCCGCTGCAACACAATCTGGCGGGTGAGTTCACCCCCAATGCTGCCGCCCGCACCGCTCACCAGCACCACCTGCGACGCCAATTCGCGCGCCAGCAGCGCGGTGTCGGGCGGCACCGGGTCGCGGCCCAGCAGGTCTTCCAGATCCAGTTCGCGAAAATCCTGCACCGTGACGCGGCCACTGGCCAGGTCTGACAAGCCCGGCAGCGTACGAATGTGCACCGGCAACGGCCGAAGACTATCCAAAATGGCGTTGCGTCGGTCGCGCGTGGCGCTGGGCAAGGCCAGCAGGATGTCAGTCACCCCCTGTTGCACCACCACTTGCGGTACCTCCTTGGGCGCAAACACCGGCACCCCGTTGAGGCTGCGTCCGACCTTGGTCGGGTCATCGTCAATAAAACCCAACAAGGCATATTGCTGCGACATGCGCAAAGCGGCGGCGGTTTGCACGCCGGCTGTACCCGCGCCGTAAATCAGCAAGCGCCCACCCACTTGTGCCGAGGTGTGCCCTTGGTCAGCCAGCCAAAACCGCGCAAACGCCCGACTGGCACCCACCAAAAACAAAAAAATCAAGGGCTGCAAAACCCCCAGGCTGCGCGGCACCATGGGCCATTGCATCCACAGCAAAATGCCGGTGAGGATGCAGCCATAAATGAAGACCGCCAGCCCCGTGGCCTGTAGCGCGGCCTGGCCGGTATAGCGGAAAATGGCCCGGTACAAGCCAAACCGAATGAAGATGGGAATGGACAGCAGCGGCGCCAATACATACACCCACCACTGGGCACCACTGGGCCAATGAAGCGCATCCAGTCTGAGTGTGTAGGCAAGCCAGGTTGCAAAGAGTGCCAGAACAAGGTCGAGCGCGATGACCACCAACTGTTTGACCGCGCGCGGCAAATATAAAACCCGGCTTTGCAAACTAATCCCTTCGCGTGTCCAAAGCGCCTGTCAAGACGCTTTTATTAGCTGGAAATTGAATCGTTAACGTGAAAGAATACACACGTCATGCCGGACTTGATCCGGCATCCATGAATTCGGGGTCGTGGATTGCGGATCAAGTCCGCAATGACAGCCTTCTCTCATGCTTCGGGGTGGTATGGCGGCCATGAACGTTAGATGGCAAACGTTTCCTTGCTCTGCCCCTGTGCCACCAAAGCAGCCAGCCAGCGCGGCATCAAACCGCGGCCACTCCAGGTTTCGCCGTTGGGGCCGCGGTATTTGGCAGGTGCCGGGTTGCCGGACTTGGCCGCGCCCGATTTGCGCACGCGCGCCTTGCCACCGCCATTCAGGTCGTCGATGGTGATGCCAAAGGCAGCCATCTTGGCCTGTATCTCCTGCACCGTCTTATTGAACTCTTGCGCCTTGATTTCTTCGGCTTGTTTTTGCAGGATGGCAATCTGGTTTTGAATATCGATCAAGTTGGTCATGGCATTAAGTAAAATATAAAAGTTTAAACACCTGTCGGCACGTTATCGTGACTCTTTTAATGAGTCGTATTATCTCTTCTTATTAACCACAAGGTCGGTAATTCAATCATTAATCCCTGATCAGTAGCCCTGAAAGAGGAAATCCATGGCACCCGTGATCTGGTCTTGTTCTTCAGCCAGGCAGGCCACTGAAGCTTTGAGGATGCGCCTTGGGACAGATCCCATCTTGGGTGTTTCCAGCAGGTAATCTTTGCCGTCAACCCGCAGCACCGGCGTAAGCCGGATGGGTAAGTTGACCTTTGCGAAATGCTCCAGACTCCGCAGCGGTATAACGACCCGGCTGTCCAGACCATCGAGCAGGTCACTCTGCACGTCGAGGAGGTAGGGCGTTGTGTTGGCATGGGCACCCGGATGGAGATAGACATCAAAACGTGCCATCAGAAAGTTCTCCACTCGTCCAGCGGCAGACCTTCGGTTTCGATGGTGGCGTTGTAGGCAGCAATGAAATCTGCGTGCTCCACGCGCCAACGGCGCATCTGCTCATGTCGTACCACATCTCGCAAATAGTTGTCGCAGACCTGCGAGACGTTGATCTGCAGTGATTTGGCGGCATCCAGAACGTCTGCGCTCAGGCTCAGATTGGTGGCCCGCTTTGCTGGACGGGTGCGGTTTGACCGGATTGCGGTTTGGGACTGAACAGTAGGCATCGTCATCTCCATGCGCATAAATGAATGCGCACAGTTTAACACCACCCTGTGGAGCGGCGCCCCGTCGCGATGGACTTCCAAGCGCGATCAATGCGACACCCCGTCGCGCCGCAACACCTTGACAAAAGTGAGCCACAAGATGCGAATGTCAAACCACAGCGACTGGCGCTGCAGGTATTCCACATCCAGCTTGACCTTGTCCGGAATCGGCAGTTCGTCGCGCCCGTTCACCTGCGCCCAGCCGGTGAGCCCGGGTACCAGCGTGTGCACGCCTTGCTGCGTGCGTAATTCAATCAAATCGTGCTGGTTAAACAAGGCCGGGCGCGGCCCCACAAAACTCATGTCGCCTTTCAAAATACTCCATAACTGCGGCAATTCGTCAAGGCTTGATTGACGCAAAAAACTGCCGATGGGCGTCAAGCAAACGTCCGGATTACTCAGCAAATGCGTCGCCACCGCAGGGGTGCCAATTTGCATGCTGCGAAATTTCGGCATTTTGAAAATGGTGTTGTTGCACCCCACCCGGTCAGACCAATACAGCGCCGGCCCTTTGGACGTTAGTCGCACCAACGCCGCGACCACCAGCACAGGCACCAGCAAAATACAGCCAGCCAAAACCGCCAGCAGCAAGTCAAACAACCTTTTCATAAAGGGTAGCGTCCCATTTATCTCATTCATCATCGGCTGAAGCCGCTTGCACCAGCTTGCTGACTTTGTCGGCAAAAAACCGTTCACTCCACAGCGACAGGCTTTTTTGTTCTGCCGCTGGCAAAAAAGGTGCCACGTCTTGTGCTGCAAGAGGCCAGTTGATCGTCTTGATTTTTGAGATCAGGGCATCGGCCAACCATTGAGCGGTCACCACCATGTTTTGGTCTTTCCATGGTCCAGCCTGGTTTAGCGCATGGGCAAGATGTGGCAAATTAGGCTGCGTCTTTTGTTTGCAGTACCAGGAAAAATCAAACCAGTCCCGGCCTTTCAGATAGGGACGGCAAAGCAAGGCGTGCAGCTTGAGTGCGTAGTTGCTGGGCAGGTCTTGCGCGCAAACTTCAAAATCCACCGGAAAATCCAGGTAATGCCAGCTTGTGCCCGTCCCGGCTGGTGGGTGGGTGTCGATTTCAAATTTGACCTTGAGCTTGCGTGGGTTATTGGCATCGTAAAACGACAGATCGAGCTGGCGACCGATGGAGTTGTCCTTGAGCATGGCTTGGCGCACAGCTTTGTCCATGTGACTGCGATCGATCAACTCGCAGCGCACGCCAAATTGCTGCAGCACCTCAGTCAGCGATTCAAAGTAATGCGACCACTGGAACGCCGGGTCGGGTTTAAGCAGGATGAAATCGAGGTCTTCTGAAAAACGCGGCAGGCCATGCAAGATACGCAGGCTCGTGCCACCCTGAAAGGCGGCGATTTCAAAAAACCCACCACGCCACAAGGCATAGAGTGCGACCTCCTGCAATATTTCCTTGAGTGCCTGCTCCTC
>JALNWC010000090.1 GCA_023231075.1 Rhodoferax sp. | reverse complement strand
GGCCCACGACATCATGCCGCTGCTGCAACAAGTGCGTCAGGAAGTCGCCGTGCTGCTGCCACCCAGCTGGGCCCGCACCGCGCACACCTTCAGCCACATTTTTGCCGGCGGTTATGCGGCCGGTTATTACAGCTACAAATGGGCCGAGGTGCTCAGCAGCGACGCCTATGCCGCTTTTGAAGAAACGGTGGGATCAAACGGTCTGCCCAATGTGCAAACGGGGCAAAAATACCGCCAGGCCATTCTGGAAGTCGGCGGCAGCCGCCCGGCCATCGAGTCGTTCAAGGCCTTCCGGGGCCGCGAGCCCAGCCTGGATGCCTTGCTTCGCCACCAGGGGATGACGCAAACTGCCTAAAGATGGGAAACCGATGCAAACACCTATTTCTGCGCATCATGCAGCTGGCCTGAACACATGCCCGCTGCCGCGCTGGCTGCTGGCCGGGCTCTGTGGCTGCGTCGTGCTGGGCTCGGGCCCGCTGCAGGCGCAAACGATTTACCGCATCGTCGGACCTGAAGGCCAGGTGACGTTTTCGGACATGCCCAGCGTCTCGCCTGCCAGTAAAGTCACCCCGGTGGACAACACCTCGGCAGCCGCAGCGGCAGCCGCCACCCCGCCCGACGCCACGCTGCCCTTCGAGTTGCGCCGGGTCGCGGGCAAATACCCGGTCACGCTTTACACCAGCAGCCATTGCGCACCTTGCGACAGTGGCCGCAGCCTGCTGCAAACCAGAGGTGTGCCCTTCTCGGAGAAAACCATCGGCTCGGTGCGGGACGCCGAGGCCTTGCAAAAATTGAGCGGCAGCAACTCACTGCCCCTCCTGACCGTTGGCGTCCAGCAAGTGGCCGGTTTCTCGGCTTCCGAATGGAACGGCTACCTGACGGCGGCGGGCTACCCCGAGCGCAGCCGATTGCCGACCACTTACCGCGCGCCCCAGGCTGCCCCGCTGGCGACCCCGGAAAAACCAGGCGCCCCCGCCAGCGCCCCCGCACCTGCAGCCCCGGCGCTGCCCCCGGTCACCGACCTCAAAATCAGCCCCGGCAATCCGGCGGGCATCCAGTTTTAGCGGGGCAGTTCAGACCGGCAGCGCAATCTGGTGGTCGACGCTGAACTGGTAGTCCTTGAAAATGTGCTCGGCGCTGAGCGTCTGATAGGTGCCGTCGGCATTGCGGCGGGTGGTGTCCTTGAGGCGGTAGGTGTAATGCCCGCAGGTCCAGAGCTTGAAGTTGCGCATCTGCGTGCACAGGCAGGTCTTGTCCATGACCGAGATGTTTTTGCCGTCGGGGTGCAGGGCGAGCTCCCGGTTGTAGGACGTGATGTAGGCGCAGTTGCCATTGCCGTCAAGCAGATAGCCATACGACTCGCAGCCCGGTCGGATGCCGTCGCCAATGGCGGGTGAGCTTTTGAGCATGCGCATCGGGTAACCGGTGGGAGAAATGGTGTTGACCTCGATGTCTTCCTCGTTGGCCCGGTAGTAATCCTGCTTGACGTCAGTGGGCAAGCCGCATTCGTTGGACACGGTAAAACGCGTGGCAACCTGCACCGCCGCCGAGCCCATTTCCAGGAACTGCACCGCATCGCTGCCGGTAAAAATGCCGCCTGCCGCGATCACCGGGATGTTGAGCTGCTCGTCTTTGACGTATTTGATGACCTCGGCAATGATGCTCACCAGGTCGTATTGCGCCCAATCCAGGCCAAAGCCCAGGTGACCGCCGGCCAGCGGACCTTCCACAATCACGTAGTCGGGCAGACGGTTCAAGCGGGCGTTTTTGCGCAAAAACAGTTGCAGGGCACGCACGCTGGAGACGATGATGCCGAGCTTGGCATCGCGAAAACGCGGGTGATCGGCAATCAGGCCAAACGAACCCAGATGCAGGCCCGCGCTCATGGTGATGCCGTCAATACCGGCATCCAGCGCCGAGGCCATGCGCACCTGCAGCGTTTCGCGCGGGCCGTTCATGGTGAGCTTTTCCATGCAGTTGACAAAAATCAGGCCGTCGCCTTTTTTGGCCTCCATGGTGGCGCCGACGTGGCGGCGCGTGGCCTCGGCCAGCACCCCCAGATCGAACTTGACGCCAGACTTGTCAGCGTTGTTGATGTTGTATTTGTACTGCTTGGTCTTGTCCTTGACAAAACTGGTGTCAAAACGCCGGTCCGAGACGTCGTTGACCATGGCATCCGAGATGTGACCAATGCCGCCGAGCCGGGCCGCCTCCAGTGCCAGTTCGGCCGTTGAGATGTCCACCCCCATGCCGCCGACCATGATCGGTACATACTCTTTCTGGCCGAACTTCAGGCGAAAATCATCAACACGTTTCATGAAAATCCTTGAGCGAGAAAATATCGCTTCGAGAGGCTCCGCCAGACCCCTCCAACAGGCTGTCCAACGGCTAAAAATGGCAAGATGCAATGATCTTGCTGGCCCGCAATTCTAACCACCCCACCCTATGACAAGCGGCAGGCGCGCTTTACCCATGAGGCCCTCGCATGCTTGACCATAGAAGGCTACCAAGTCCGTTTCATGACGCCATGACCACCGTAGCCCGGACCCCACAAGCCCTCGAAGGCGTGCAGATCCTCAGCCTGAGTCTGAACCTGCCGGGTCCGGCCGCCTTGTTGCGGCTCAGGCATGGTTGCAAGGCATGTGCGCACTGGTGATTCTTCTCATGATTGGCAAAGATTGAACTTGTCAGAGATTAATGGAAAGGTGTTCATGGAAAGCCCTTCGACTGGCTCAGGACAGGCTAAAGCGCGGCAATCCAGGCGGGCTGCCGGGATTGCCCATAGGTTGCTTAAGAAAAAATTGGGGAAACTTTGTCATGGAGAAAACAAACCCAGCCAAACCATGCCACCGGGCCCTCCAGAATGCTGACGTTCGTCAATGTATTTTTCATCAACAGGGATATCACCATGCTTAAATTTTCCGCTTCTGGCGTCACGCTCGCCAAATTCGCTTTAGGCCTGACTCTGGCCGCCACGCTGGCCGCCTGTGGCGGCGACGACGATGCCACGCCGGCAGCCACCATTGCAGTGGACGACATTGCTGCTGTCACTATTGCTCCTGCGACGGCAACTACTGCAACCGCTGCGTTGACGGCCGTGTCGACTGGTTTTAGTTTCCCTACGGGTGTCCCGGCATTCGGCACCACTGTCCCTACGACGGTCACATTCACGGCCCCCCCTGCTGGCGCTACAACTCCTGATTTTTCGATTGCAGCGGGTACCGGCACCGCCACAGGCACATTAAGCTTTGGCTCATGCATCTTCAACATCACGGCTTCGACCATCCCGGGCATTGTGGCTCCAACGATAATCCCCGTAACCCCCTGCGCATTTGATGCAGAAACCGGCGATGAAACTGTGGCCCAGGGTGGAACCAACACCTTCACGACAACTTCAACTTTGCTTCTGGGCACTGGCACCACCTCCGCACCGGCAACTGTCACGGTAACAGTCACCAACGTCAACGGCGTCAACACCGTCACGGTGAATGGCGGCACCTTGGGCACGGTCGCGGGCACCGTCGTCACCGGCGGCGGCTCCTGATCAAACCCTGTAGCGCCACGCGCTCCACAAAAACCCGCTGTAGCCAGCGGGTTTTTTTTGCCACATCCACCTGAATCTGCATGAAAACACTCACCTCCCTTTGCGCTGCGGCCGGCGCGCTGCTGTTGCCGGCCTTTGCCACCCAGGCCCAAGGCGTGGGCGTGGCCAGCATTGGCGCGGTGGGCGGCCTGCACATTCCGTCGGCTTATGTGCTGGGCGCGGGCGATGCCGCCCTCAGCCTGGGCGACGACCACGACCCCCAACTGGGCACCTACAACCAGCACCGCAACTACACCCTGGGTTTTGGTCTGGGCGGCGGCGTTGAGCTGTTTGGCCGCCTGAACCACACCCAGAACATGAAGCCCGGCGAGACAAAATATGTGGGCGGCGACATTTCCGGCAACCTCAAATGGCAGCTGCCCATCGAAGCGGCAGGCCTGCCCAAGCTGGCTGTCGGTTTTACTGACCAAGGCGGCGAGGCGGCGGTGTACTTCAGGTCGCTCTATGCCGTGGCCAGCGACGAGCTGGGTCCGCTGCGCTGGTCCCTGGGCTACGGACAAAGCGAAAAATCGGTGGTGGGCAAGGCCCGCGTGCTCGACGGCGTATTTGGCGGTGCCGAACTGCGCCTATGGAACACCCGCGCCACCCTGCTGGCCGAAACCGACGGCACCCGGCGCCATGCCGGGGTGCGCTATTACAGCCCGGTGCTGCCCTGGCTGGGCGACTCGCAAGTGGTGGGTTCGGTGCAGCGCTCGTTTGGCGGCACTGACCTGGCAGGCAAATCGGCCGACGCCACCAGCTTCAATCTGTCACTGATCGTGCCACTGCAGACTGACGACGCCACGCGCGAGCAGCGCAGCCGCAGCGCGGCCCAGGCGCACCCGCCCCTGCCCGCGCTGGCGGCATCAGGCAACACCCCGGCACCCACCCGCACCGAGCGCCTGGCGACGCTCCACACCACGCTGCGCGCCGCCGGACTTGAACGCGTGCGCGTGGGCACCCTCGGCGACAACCTGGTGGTGGAATATGAAAACCAGCGCTACCTGCACAACGAAGTCGATGCCCTGGGCATCGTGCTGGGCCTGGCCGCCGAACACGCGCCCGCCAACAGTCGCCGCCTGCATGTGATCACCCGCAAGACCGGTCTGGTGGTGTCCGAGGCATCGGTCAGCGTGCCCAGCTACCGCGCCTGGCTGCGCGACGCGGCCGAATCATCTGCCGTGCAGGCCACCCTGGGCTTTGGCCCCCTGCCCGGCTATGACGCCGATGCCGTGCAGTGGGAGCGCGGCAGCCAGCAAGCCACCCACCGGGTGCGCGTGGCCTTGAGCCCGCTGCTCAACTACACCGTGGGCACCGAAATCGGGCTGTTTGACTACTCCGTGGCCCTGCAGGCGCGCACCAGTGTGCCACTCTGGACCGGCGCCGAAGCCTATGCCGACGTGGTGCAACGCATCGACAACAGCGTTCTGATGGAACCCGGCGCCGCCTTTGCCAACCTGCGCCACCGCAACGGCCTGCAAACCCTGGCGCTGCAGCAATCGTTCTGGCTGGGCCAGCACGCTCTGGCCAGCGTGGGCGCTGGGATGTACCAGTACAACACCGTGGGCCTGGAGGCCGAAGCCACCATGCTGGTGCCCGGCCGCAACGAAGACAGCGTGCACCTGCGCGCCCGCGCCGTGCACCTGACCGACAGCTCTGAGGTGCCCGGCACCTTTGATGCCAGCTCGGCCAGCTACCGCTGGCGCATGAGCCCCAGCACCTGGCTTGAAGGCGGCCTGCACAGCTACACCGACGGCAGCAAAGGCCCGGCCCTGGCGCTGACGCGCTGGTTTGGTGACGTGGCCCTGCAACTGTTTGCACGCGAAGGCGGCGGCAACCGCTTTGTCGGCCTGGAACTGAGCCTGCCGCTCACGCCGCGCCAGGGCATGGGCGCCCAAGCCATCCAGCTCAGCGGCAACCCGCGCTTTGCATTGCCGTTTCGCACGCTGCTGACCTCGGACACCGACAAAGCCAACGCCCAGCGCCCCAACGCCGTGCGCCCGGTGGACCTGAGCTACAAATCTGAGGTGGAGCTACTCAACTCAGGCCGCATGACGCCCGACTACCTCGGCACCCAATTGCCGCGCCTGCGCGAGTCGTTTTACCTGTATGGGCGTGGGTTGATGCCGCTGTAACGCTGCCTTTGTTGGGCTGCATTTTGTGGGAGCGGCGCCCTCGCCGCGATGGCCTTCAACGGCCATCGGCCCGAGGGCGGGCCTCCCACAAAACAACCAGCCCCAGCCCCACCACGGCGCCGGCCATGTCAATGCCCACATCGAGCCAGCGCGGGTGCCGGTCTGTGGCAAAAAACTGCAACGCCTCGGAAGCCAGTGCCAGGAACAGCGCCGCCAGCAGCACCCGGTGCCAGGGCCAGGCCATGGGTCGGGCATAGGCCACGGCGGCCATGCCCACAAAAATTACAAAATGCGCCCAAGACGAAAGGCTCCAGGGCGAATGCATGCTGGCCTCCAGCTCGGCGCGCAAGGCACCCGGCATTTGTGTGCCCACAAAAAGCAGCAGCACCTGCAATAACAACAAACCTTGTGCAAAGCGATGATTTTTCATTTGATGATCTTATCGGTTTCATGGATTGCCGCGCTTTAGCCTGTCCTGAGCTTGACGAAGGGTCGAAGGGCTCGCAATGACAGCCATAACAGCACCGTCATTGCGAGCCCTTCGACCCAAAAATCTTCGCAAATTGATCGTGCTTGGCCCGACGCCAGGTTTCCGTCAGGTCGTCATTCGCCTCCAGCGCTTCGTAAATCTCACGCACCTTCTGCTTATCCACTACTTTGGCGGTTTTGAGCTTTAAAAGAAGTTCGTAACCGTGCCAGACCCTCAGCCCGGCCTCGGCTGCCAAGGTGTGCATACCCAAATCGTCGGTTGCGACAATGGCATCTCTCACTTGTCCATAAGCCAGCAACCAACAATCTGTCCGCCCCGGGGGTGAGCGTTTGTTTGATGTGTATTTGTCAATGTCAAGCTGAACAATACCCAGCAGCACATCGCGTACCAGCTCTATCTGCGACTTATCGACGGCACTGAGTCGCACCTGCTTAGCCATACGCTCCTGCGCAAATTCAGGTTCATCAAACCACGGGTTTTTGAATCGCAGTTTTGAACTTTGATGAACCTCATCCTCGACAGCCTTGAGAATGATCAGCACATAAGGCACTTGTCCAAACTGCCTGCCGACGGCAGGGCGAATACGCTTAGCAAGGCGAAGATACGTATTCGTGTCCAGCAGGACTTCAGTGGTCACCGGGTCAACTCCCCATGCAGAGCCAACGCGTCTTGCATGGGTATGTCCATGACCTGTTGGATATAGCCCGCACCAATCTGCTTTTCCTGCACCATTCGGCGCAAGGCCTGGAAGAAACTACTCTGAAACTGCCGCTCTGCAGCAGCCAGGTAAGCGGCAGGCTCGGGTGGCAAGGGTGCAAACAAGTTTTCACTCACCAGCTTTCCACGCTGCGCATTTCGCATGGCATGAATGTCTGTACCCACATGCTTCAGGGCTGGCAAACCTTGTGAATCCACATAACGATTGACCTCGGCGAACACGCTGTACAGGGAAATGCCATGCTCATGGGCGAAAGCTTTGAGCACTTTGGCCTCGTGGGCCTTCGTTTGACCAGCCAGCTGTTCATAAACCTTACGCGCCAATTCACGGGGAAACAACAACGCTCCGGCAAAGGCATCGGCAAAATCTTCGCCCTCGTCAGTACCCGCCAGTTCGGTTGTAAACACATGTGCCAACTCATGCGCCATCCAGAATTTGAAGTCCTCCAGGTGGGTATCAAGATTCAAAAAAATGAAGGTCACGTTCTCTTGGGGTAGCAAAATATGCAACGCATTTTTATGGTTCTGCAGTGCACCCCACATCACGGGAATGACGATGGCACCATTCTCTGCAAACTCGCTCAGCAACTGCTCGTAGTGCAATATCGCGCCTTCACCCAAGCCCAGGCTCTTGCGAACCTGCGCCACAACGGCCTGCAACGCATCGTAATCAGTGGGAGGTGCCGACACCTGCCGACGTAGCTGTGGGAGTGCAGGCAAAAAAGGGACCAATGCCTTCAACAAGGCGCCCATGACCATAGCTTTGGTAACGTGCTCGTCGGTGGTCTTTGCGCCACCTTTTTTGCGGAAGGCAATGACCGGCACAGACTCTTTTGGCACGCTCACTAGCTCGCCAAATCCCAGCTTCAATGTGGTGGCAAGTTTGAGAAGCTTGTCCGGGCGGGGGAAATCATTGCCCTTCATCCAGTTGGTGACGGCCTGCCCTGTTACGCCCAACTGGACTGCCAACTCCTTTTGAGTCCAGCCCAGGGCTCGAATGGCGTTCTTGACGTTTTCAGTATGGATAGCTTTTTGCATAAGCAGCGGATTATCGGTGTTAAAGCGGAGAAATCAAGTTTAATCAACCAAATATGGATATCAACCCGCCAGGTCGAATGAATTCGAACCTACAAATCCCTGTGGGAGCGGCGCCCTCGCCGCGATTGAATTTATTTGCCAGCGCCAGGCATCGGCACACATGGCATCCAGTCCGCGCTCGGCGCGCCAGCCCAGCAGCGCCAGCGCCTGGGCCGGGTCGGCGTAGCAGCTGGCAATGTCGCCGGCGCGGCGCGGCGCCACCTGGTAGGGCACCGGCCTGCCGCTGGCCTGCTCAAAAGCCCGCACCATGTCGAGCACGCTGTAGCCCACGCCGGTACCGAGGTTGATGGCCCGGCACTCGGCGTGATCTTTCAAGCGGGCCAGCGCCTTCAGGTGCCCCAGCGCCAGGTCCACCACATGGATGTAGTCGCGCACGCCGGTGCCGTCAGGGGTTGGGTAGTCATTGCCCCACACATTCAAAAACTCGCGCCGTCCCACCGCCACCTGGGCCACAAAAGGCAGCAGATTGTTTGGAATACCCTGCGGGTCCTCGCCGATCAGGCCGCTGG
>JALNWC010000089.1 GCA_023231075.1 Rhodoferax sp. | reverse complement strand
TACAAACCACGGCAAGCTTGCCGCAGCACAGCGATTGCCGCACAGCCACCTAAACTGTGCTGCATGACCTCTTTCCAGCACCCCAACAACCCCAAACACGGGCTAAGCCTGCAGCCTGTTGCATTACGATGCACCACAGCTATGGCATTCACGGAGAAAACCTGATGACCATGCGCGAATTGACCTACCAGGTCTCATTCAACACCCCCGCTTTTTTGGGCAACGCCGAGCAGCAAGCCCAGTGGCGCACGCCACCGTTCAAGGCACTGCTGCGGCAGTGGTGGCGGGTGGTGAAGGCCCCACAACTTAAGCCCCCCTTCAATGTCGATGAACTTCGGACTGCCGAGAATGCACTTTTTGGCGCGGCATCCGATGACGGTGCAGACAAATCCCACCGTTCACTGGTGCGCTTGCGACTGACCAAGGACAGCGGCGGCGGAGTCGGCTGGGAAAATGGCGCGATGAAACAGTGGCTTGCAGGCGGCCCATCTCAATTTCATCCGGAGGTGGGCGAGCACGGCCATCAAGTGGGTGCGGAACTCTACCTTGGTTATGGTCCGCTTGGCTTTAAAGCCGGTCAAACAGCTTTCAACACGATTCCCAACAGTGATCGCCAGCGTACCGCTATTGACACCAAAACTGGCGCTTGCCTGCGCCTGATTTTTCCGGCGGAGCACCATGTCGATTTGTCCGCAGCCATGCAGCTTGCCGCCTTGTTTGGCACTTTGGGTTCGCGATCACGCAATGGCTGGGGTGCCTTGCAATTGCAAGCCACTGGTAATGGCGCGCTGGCACCGACTCTTCTCACGCGGTCGGGCATCGCCAACCTGGCAGTGACACGGCCGTTGAGCAGTTGCCTACAACAAGACTGGCCGCACGCCATAGGCCATGATCGAGTCGGCCCTCTTGTCTGGCGTACCCGCATCACGGGTGATGCACGACAAGTCATGCGGGAGTTGGCAAGAATCAAGATTGCTTTTCGCACGCAACCAGCATTGTCTCTGGACGGTGTGCCAGCGGGAACTTTCTCAAACCGTCATTTCCTGGCCTATCCCGTGACCCATCATCCCGTCACGGGTCTGGAGTGGGGTGGCCAAGGCCGCCTGGCCAACCAGGTTCGATTCAAAGTGCTGCGCGAGGGCAATCAGCTTGTCGGGGTCATTGTGCATTTGCCCTGCCGACTGCCTGCGGCGATGGCTGCCGGGCTGCCGCATCAAGTTCGCAACAACATCGACGCACTTCAACTTCAGGCCTGGCAAGACGTTCATGCCATGCTTGACCAACTTGCCACAAGGCTCGCCTGACCATGAATCTCTGGAAAAAGAAACTCGCCGCCTGGCTGCACGACCCGGCTGAAAAAGCCCTGGTGTTGATGCGCGATGTAGACAACAAAGGCCAGCGCATCGGTCACGAAGATGGCTCGGTGGCCGAACTTCGCCATCAACTCGGCATTAAAAAACCCGACTTTGATAAGCTGGCTGACCACTACGCTGCCGCCGCTGACCGCCCCAATTGGCCCTGCGAAGACGGCAAACCGCGCCCCGCCTGGGCCAATGTACGCTTTGTTGAAACGCCGGTGCTGATTCACCCGCTGTCGGGCGAGGAAATAGCGCTGGGCAAGCTGACCGACATTGCCGGCCCGCATATTCGTCATGTCAGTCTAGACCACTTTCAGTCGCTGATTGAAACCGATGCCACTGGCGCACCCGACCACCGGTGGACGCAACTTGCTTTTTGGCGTTTTGGGCCAGAGCCGCAATTGGTTTCGCCTGAACTGGGCGAACTCTGGCGGCTGCTGCCAGCCGACACCCGCGTGCCGGACCACACCATCTGGTCGCATCTGGACATCGTCTCGGCGCTAGCCGGTGCCATGGCCGATGACCAGCCCGCTTTGCTCACGATGAGTTTTGGACCAGTGCAGGGCTTTATTGCCCAGGCACGGTCAACGTCTGACTTGTGGGCAGGCTCGCACCTGTTGTCGTCGCTGGTGTGGCAAGGCCTGAAAGTTATCTGCGAGGCACTGGGGCCGGATGCTGTGTTGTTCCCGCATTTGCGCGGGGTCGCTACAGTGGATCGCTGGTTGCTGGAGTCGGTGCCTGAACAGCGCCGCGCCGCCTGGAAACAGCGATTTCAGGCCATCCATGTCGAGTGGCTGAACTCGGTCAGCGATGCCAACCCGCTGTTTGCGGCCACCTTGCCCAACAAGTTCATGGCCATCGTGCCCGCCAGTCGCGCCAAAGCACTCGCGCAAGCGGTGACTGATGCCGTCCGCGAGGCCGCCCTGACCTGGGCCGTTGAGGCGGGTCGGCAGGTGTTTGATGCAGCCAGCGGCGATACCAGCGACAGCGCCCATTGGCGCAAACAAATTGCGGCCCAGTTGAACGGCTTCCCCGAAGTGCATTGGTCGGTGGCTGCCTGGCCGCTGGAAACGGATGTCAACGGCTTTCCTGTGCCAGACGACCTGGAAAAGGCGCTGGCGGCTTATTACCCGGTGGCTGACGCGGCACCCGGCTTTTTTGCCGACCCACTCTGGAAACTGGTGGCCAATGCGGATGTGGTGCAACGGGTTGGGAAAAAGCGGGTATTTCGCAATTTGAAGTTATCCACAGGTGAGTCATTTTTTGTGCCCAATCCGGGGCTGCTCTACCCGGCAGTGCATGAACTGGCCGAGCGCTCGCTAGCTGCTGCCAAGTCCTTGCGTACCTTTGCCGCACTGCCCCAGACCGGCTACCGCTGCACATTGACCGGAGAACATGAATGGCTGACCGATGATCCCGATCTGTTTTCGCGTGCTTACGTGACACAAAAAGAGCAATCCGCCTGGACCAGGGTTGTCGGGCAGTTTGGCATCAAGGCCGGCGAACATCTGGGCGCGCTGGCCACGCTCAAGCGACTTTGGCCCACCCTGTTTGTTGAGCAGGTCAAGGCGTTTCTGGACGCAAAGCCGGACCGTTTCATCATCAGCACGCACACCATGGCGCTGGCCAGTTCGATGGGGCACTTGCTGGACAAGCCGGACCCAGCCCTGCTTCAAAAGCTAAGCCAATTTTCACGCGACCACAATCTGGCACAGCACGAACCGGTGACACTACCCAAGTCGTTGCACGAACGTGCCCGCAAGGCTGGTGGCGACAACGTCGCTTTTGCGCTGAAGCGGATTCCCGCGGCCTTGGACGCTGCGCACGGTGACGGCGAGGATGGCGAAAACCGCCTTTTAACGCGCCAGCTTGAAGCGTTGCTAGGGGCAAAACCTGAAACTTATTACGCCCTGATCCAGATGGACGGTGACCGCATGGGTGCCTGGATGGCAGGTAACGAAGACGAATACCGTCGCACATTTGCCGACACCTGGCACCCGCAGGTACGCGCTTCGGTGAGACAACAATTTGGTCACGAACCTGATATTGCCAACTACCTGAAGTCGTACCGCCCGGCCTCACCTGCCCGCCATGCCGCAATTTCAAAGGTACTGAACGATTTTTCGACCCACGTTGCTCGGCACATTGTTGAAGACGTATTCAAGGGCAAGCTGATTTACGCTGGCGGCGATGATGTGCTGGCCATGGTGTCGCTGGACGATTTGCTGCCTGCCATGCTGCTGCTGCGGGCAGCCTACAGCGGCCTGGGCAGCATGGAAGGTGTGCCGGGCGATGTCGACCTCAAGGGCTTGCAACTCGGCAAAGGCTTTGTGCATTTGAAAGGGCGGTTGATGCTGATGATGGGCAGTGCAGCCACAGCCTCGATGGGAGCCATCGTGGCACACCACCAGGCGCCCTTGTCGGCCGTCCTGCGGCAATTGCGCAGCGCAGAAAAAAAGGCCAAAGACCATGGCCGAAACGCCTTCTGCCTGCGTGTCATAAAGCGTGGCGGCGGCGAGGTCAGCGTCACCAGTAAATTCTGGCCGCAAGCCAGCAGTCCGCCGCCACTCAGTGAAACCGCTCTGGGCTTGATGTTGCGTTTTGCACAAACCCTGGCCCAGCCGGGCGTGTCGCGGCGGGCGGTCTACAACACGACCGAATGGCTGGCAGGTTTGCCAGAACGTCCAGCGCCGGATGCTGTTGCACAAGATCAGACCTGGCAGCAGATGGTGGCGACCAATCTGGCATTTCAACTGCAAAAGCAAGGTGGCGTCACGCACCATGCCGCAGAGTTTGTCGCGCTGGCCTGCCGCGAAAGTAGCCAACCGGCCGAAACTGCGCGAGTGTTGGAGAACCTGCTGGTCACCTCCGAATTTTTTGCCCGCGAAGGCCGCGCTTTCAGCCAGGACACCTGAACCATGCATACCAACTACTATTTTGTCGAGCCACTGGACGTGCTGATGATCCGTGGCAACAAGTCATTCGGTGGCGATGGTCAACACGGCGAAGCAATCATGCCGCCCTGGCCATCCTTGTTTGCCGGTGCCTTTCGCTCAGCATTGCTGGGCCAAGATGCACAGATGTTGTCGCGCTTTGTGGCTATTGGCACTGACCCGATGTTGGCAAGTGATGCACGTCAAGCGCAAATGCGCCAACTTCTGAGCGATGCCTTGTTTGCCGCGCTGGGTACGCCTGCTGAACCTGGTGACTTTCGCATTACTTGGCTGTCGCTTGCAAAAGGGATAGATGGGCGTGTCTCGGCCCTGCTGCCGCTGCCTGCCGATCTGGCTGCTTTTGAAGATGCGGGCGTTGCGCCGCTGGTAGCGCTTGAGCCAGCGCCACTGCCTATCGGGCAGCACGCATCGGGCGAGCTGCCAAGCACGGCCATGCTGCGGCTGGGCAAACAAGTCAAGCCAGTGTCCGGCCGCTGGCTCAGCGACGCTGGCATGGCGCAACACCAGGCCGGTATGCTGCCCAAAGATGTCATCAAAACAGAGGCACTCTTCAAACGTGAAGTCCGCCTTGGCATCGCGCTGGATACACACAGCGGAACCGCCCAAAATGGCGCGCTCTACACCACAGAGGCAGTGTCGTTTTGCCGGGGTGCCGGTTTTCTGATCGGCATCGAAGGCGACCACGATCAATTGCCAGCCACTGGTTTGCTTCGCCTGGGTGGCGACGGCAAAGGGGCGCGTTTCAGCCGCCAGCAGGGCTACGAATTGCCCGCCGCACCGCCACTTTGGCCGGGCAGTGGGTTCAGGCTGATTTTGACCACGCCCGGCATCTTTACCGGAGGCTGGCTGCCAGAGCGGGTCACGCGGCAACCCGATGGTGGTTACCGCCTGAACGGCGATGGCTTCAGCGCTCGCCTGGCCTGCGCTGCCGTTGGCCGCAATGACGTGGTTTCTGGCTGGGATCTGGCCAACTGGCAACCCAAATCCGCGCAACGTGTAGCACCCACCGGCAGTGTTTATTGGTTTGACGAACTTACCGGCGACCGCGACAAGCTTGCCGCATGGGTCAAACAGGGCCTTTGGGGCGATCATCCCGACCTGCAGCGCCGCGCCGAAGGATTCAACCAGGCCTTACTGGCCACCTGGCACAACAATTGACCACCAAAGAGGACACCATGTTTCAAGCAAAACAACTCGTTTTTTACACCTGCGTCAGCCCGGTTCACATGGGTGCAGGACAGGCGGTGGGCGCCATCGACAATCCGATTCAACGTGAAGTCCATACCGGTCATCCCTTGATTGCCGGGTCTGGCCTCAAGGGGGCGGTGCGACACCATTTCGCTCGCACTTGGGCCGACAAAGATCTGATCAAACGCATCTTTGGCCCTGATCGTGATGCATCGGAACATGCCGGGGCAATTGCATTTACCGATGCGGCGCTGGTGGCATTCCCAGTGCGATCCCTGAGAAACACCTTTGTCTATGCCACCTGCCCGACCGCGCTGGCCCGCCTGAAGCGGCTGGCCGGGGATCAGGCCGCGTGGAGCGTGCCCCAGGTGGGGGTTGGCAGCGTCAAGAGTGCCAGCAGTGGCCCAGTCAGCGCCGTGGTCAATGATCGGCTGATTCTGGAGGCGTTTGATTTTGCGGCCACAGAAGATCCAGCGGTCAAGGCCATTGCGACCTGGCTGGCGACCCATGCATTACCGCCTGGTGACGAACACACCTTCTTTCGCGACAAGCTCAAGGCTGACCTGATGGTCTTATCCGACACAGAGTTCGATCACTTTGTACACCATGCCACGGTGGTTGAAGCGCACGTCAGGATTGATGACGACACGGGTACTGCTGCCAAAGGTGCGCTTTTTTACACCGAGAATTTGCCACCGGAGTCTTTGCTGGCCGGGCTGGTGCTGGCCAGCGTCGAAAGAACCAAGGCTAAAGACGCGAACGACCTTAAGGATGCCCGCTGGATACTGGATACAGTGCTGCAAGATGGCACAGGTGAAGACCAGGCAAGACATGGACTGGCTGACCGCCTGCTGCAAGTGGGTGGCGACGCAACCACCGGGCGCGGGCTGATCGTCGTGCATATAACTGGGAAGGTGGCTTAAATGACTCAGACACTTGATCAGCAACGCGCCCAGTTTGCGTGGGGCTGCGCCAGCCGCAATGCCTTGGTGGATGGCTACCGCGAGCTGGCAAAAGGAGCGCCGGCGCTCATCATGGGCAATGGCCTGATGCCAGCGCTGGCCCATTACCAATCCCGCACAGGGGCCAACAAAAAGCCTGCCGAGCTGTTGTTGGCCGACATGTTGCAGTGGTTGGCTGAGCGCAAGCTCGTTCCCAACAATTTCAGCGCAGCCATGACAGCCTTTTTTGGGGCACCTTCGCAAGAATACATGCGTGCCACCGACGAAGTGCTTGCCATGCTCAAATGGCTGCGCCAGTTTGCAGACGCCGTGGAGTCCAGCTAAATGGTTGCCGCAGCCGTTCCCAGCTATGTGTCGAATGGGGCTGGTAATTTTGCCAATTGCCCCCCTGGACACCGCTTCAATCTTTACTTTCCCATCTGGCGCGAGGGTGACTGGCAGCTCGACAAAAACGGCAAATTAGCCGCTTTGCGCCAATGCACCCAACTCGGCAGCGCTGCTGAGCCGCTGCATGCCCTGCGCCAGCGCCAGCAGGCGCAAATCCAGGCACTGCCCGAAGCCGTTTGTTTTGTCATGGAAGCCAGATCGACCGCACCGTTTGCCACCGGATTGGGTCTGGAGCATCCGGTTGAAAACGGTTTTGCTTTTTTGTCACCCTACGGCCTGCCCTATCTGGCAGGCAGCGGGGTCAAAGGCGTGCTGCGCAGTGCCGCCCGAGAGCTGGCGGCTATGGGTGATGAAGACATTAACCAAGCCGTCATCAAAACCCTGTTTGGCCATGAAGAAGATCGCAATGCGCGCCGTGGTGCCCTGACCTGTTGGGATGTGTTTCCGGCACCGGGCAAAGACCGGGAGCTTTTGACGGTCGAAATCATGACGCCGCATTTCACCGACTATTTTCAAAACAAGGGCACACCGCATGATGCGGGAAAACCCAACCCGATTCCGTTTCTGGCAGTGGCAGCCGGTTCAGAGTTTCGCTTTGTGGTCACCTGCGAACCTGCCTTGCTGAATGAATTCGTGTCTTTTGACCGATGGCAGCTTTTGCTGACCAAAATCATGGCGCGTGCTTTTGACTGGCTGGGCTTTGGTGCCAAAACATCGGTTGGCTACGGCGCCATGGAAGAAGACCCGGTTGCCAAAACCCAGCGCGAAAATGAACTTAAAGCGGTGCAAGAGGCTGAACATCAAAAGACTGAGCAACAAGAACGCGACAGAAAATTGTCGGAATTAAGCCCCGCCATGCGAGCTGCCCAAGAATTTCTGGACGCACGGGCGGACAAGAACCAACCTGAGCTCAGCGCCCTGCTGGGCGGACTAAAAAAAGCTGTTTGGGCCGGTAATGTTCGATCTGAAATCGCCCATCACGTCAAGCAATTGATGATCAAAAACAAAAAATGGAAAGAAAAATCCGAGAAGAAGAATCCAGCCAAAGACAACGACCATCAAGACACCTTGACCGTCATGAAGTGTTTGTAAACCTGATACGTTGAAACACAGCCCAAAACATGCCCGATCTCAAACCAGACGACGATCCTGCAAAACAGGACTTAAACACTCAAGAGCTGCTCGAATGGCGCGACCTGCAAAATGCTCAAATCGAAAGCATGATGCACGTCTGGGACAACCCGGACGATGAACGCTGGAATGACATTCCGATAGAAAGACCGACGACACCAGCCCCAGGAGCCGGCGAATATTCCGAGGCCTACCCCTACCTCACCGATGCCCAGCTCGACCTGTTCGACCGCATGAGCGAGATCAGCGAAGAGACTCTTTGCGCCAGCTGGGTAGCCGACAACGAATTCAACATCTGGAACGCCATCACGCTGGGCAGCCCGGCACCTGGCTACGACGCAATCAACCCCAGGCTTTTGCGGCGCTGCCAAAAGCTTGCCAACGAAATCGGTGGCTGGATCAGGTGGACTGACGGCCCGCAGTTTGTGCCAATGGCGCAATGGCTGGAGCTGGTCGAAGCAAGGCGCAAAGCCGATGTCACTCAAACTTTATGAAAAATTCAAGATGAACCCCAGCCCGCCAACCCTCGACTTAAGCTCTTTTCACGATGCCCTGGCATCCCTGCAACGGGCCGTCACCCGCTGGCAGGCCACGGGTCAGCAAGATGAAGAACTGCGCGATGCCTGCATCCGGCGATTTGAATACACCTTTGAACTCAGCTGG
>JALNWC010000088.1 GCA_023231075.1 Rhodoferax sp. | reverse complement strand
GCCCATCACAAAGTGGTTGCCGCCGCCGGTACCGGTATGGCGGCCGTCGGTCATGAACTTCTCGGCGCTCAGGCGCGACTCGAAGGCAGCCTGGTACAAAAATTCGGTGTTGGCGACCAGTTCCGTCCAGTGCGTCGCCGGGTGGATGTTGACTTCGATCACACCCGGGTCGGGCGTGACGCTGAGCAGTTTCAGGCGCGGGTCGCGCGGCGGCGGATAGCCTTCGAGCACCAGTTGCATGCCCAGTTCTTCGGCGCTGGCTTCAATGGCGGCCAGCAAATCGAGGTAATGCTCCAGCTTTTCCAGGGGTGGCATGAAGACATACAGAACCCCCGATTTTTCACCGACGGCCTCGGCCTTGGGGCCACTGGCGCGGCGCGGGTCGCGCACCTCGACGCACAGCGCGGTGCGGGTGATCCAGTGGGCGGACTCGTGTGCGGCGGGCACGCGGGCAAAGTCGGCGGGTTCGGTTTGGGCTGCGCTTTGGGCGTGGGCAGCCGAAGCTGATTGCGGTCCACTGCTGGATTGCAGCTTGCGCGCCGCTTCGGACTGCGGGCCGCTGCCTGCCAGGTAGCTGTTGCCAGCCAATGCCTTGGCGCTGGCAGCCGCCGCGGCCCGCGCTGCAGCCCCCAGGGCCAGACCCGCCGTGCCTGGCGCACGCCCCATTGCACCCGGTGCACCCGGCGCATATTTGGCGGCCACCGTGCCGTAACTGGGCAGGGGCCCGACCAACACCGAGGGGTCTTGTTCGATCAGGTAAGGAAAATCCGCCTCGCTGACCCAGGGCAGCGAGTCCAGCGGCAGGCGCAAGCCCATGGGCGAGTCGCCGGGCATCAGGTACATGCGTTCATCGCGCAAAAACCAGGGACCGGTGGTCCAGGCGGCACCATATTGTTCGTCGTAGCCCGCCACCTTGATCGGCAGCACGTAGCCGACCGGGGTGTCGAGTTTCTGCTCAAAGACCCGGCGCAGGCGGGCGCGCTCCATTTCGTCGTCCAGTTTGGAGTTGAAGGGGTCGACATTGACCGGCAGTCGACGTTCACGCCACAGGTAGTACCAGCTGTCCTCATAGGCCGTTTGAATGTGCTTGCCGGTCACCCCCAGCTTGCTGGCCAGCAGCGCTGTGAAGGCTTGCGCGTCGGCGCTGGTGTAGTGCGTGGGCGTGCGCTCATCCGTGAACAGGGCCGGGTTGCGCCAGACGGGTTCCTGGTCAGCGCGCCAATAAATGTTGAGTGCCCAGCGCGGCAGTTGCTCACCGGGGTACCACTTGCCCTGGCCAAAGTGCAAAAAGCCGCCCTGGCCGTATTCGTGGCGCAGTTTATGCACCAATTCGGTGGCAAAACCGCGCTTGGTCGGACCCAGGGCGTCAGTGTTCCATTCTGGTGCATCGCGGTCGCTGTTGGCGACAAAGGTGGGCTCGCCGCCCATGGTCAGGCGCACATCGCCCGCCACCAGTTCGGCATCCACGGCATCGCCGAGCGCCATGATGGCTGCCCATTGCTCTTCGGTATAGGGTTTGGTGACGCGCGGCGACTCGTAAATGCGGGTCACCTGCATGTGGTGGGCAAAGGTGACTTCGGATTCGTCAACACCGCCTTCAATCGGCGCGGCACCCGATGGCTGAGGCGTGCAGGCCAAGGGAATATGCCCTTCACCGGCCAGCAGACCCGAGGTGGCATCCAAACCGACCCAGCCGGCGCCGGGCAAATAGACCTCGCACCAGGCGTGCAGGTCGGTGAAATCCACCTCGGTGCCGCTCGGGCCGTCGAGGGCCTTCACATCGGGCTTGAGCTGAATCAGGTAGCCCGAGACAAAGCGTGCCGCCAGACCGCAGTGGCGCAGCAGGTTGACCATCAGCCAGGCCGAGTCACGGCACGAACCCGAGCCCAGGGTGAGCGTTTCTTCGGGCGCTTGGACACCCGGTTCCATGCGGATGGTGTAGCCGATGGCCTGGTGCACGCTCTGGTTCAAGTCGACCAGAAATATCACGCTGCGGCGCTTGGTGCGGTCGATCTTGTCCAGATAGGCTTGCACCAGGGGTGTCGCCGGCTCGGGGATCAGATAGGGCGCCAGCTCCTGTTTGAGGGCCGCTTCGTACTCAAACGGAAACTCTTCGGCCGCGGGCTCCAGGAAAAAATCAAACGGGTTGTAGACCGCCATGTCCATCACCAGGTCGACGGTGACCTTGAATTCCTTCGTCTTGTCCGGAAAAACCAGACGCGCCTGGTAATTGGCAAATGGGTCCTGCTGCCAGTTGATGAAATGGCCCTCGGGCTCGATCTTGAGCGAATAGGAAATGATCTTGCTGCGGCAATGCGGGGCAGGGCGCAGGCGCACCACTTGCGGGCCCAGGGCAACCAGCCGGTCGTAGGTGTAGTGGGTAACGTGGGTCAGTGCAGCGTGAATGGACATGCGGGATCTCTGAAATTTAAAAATGGGGCGTCGTGTGAATGGTCAGAGCGAATGGTCAGGGAACAAGCAATGTTGGTGCCAGTTGCATCCGTACAATGGGGTGGGTTTCGCTGCCGTGGCTGACTCCGGGTTGTTAGCATCAGAGCCCGCACTGTAACAACATCACACACCATCATGAGTTACCGCAACCCGCGCGCCTTGCTGACCCCCGCCATGCACGGCGTCATTGAACGCATGGCACGCGCCGGCCAGGTGCCGCTGCATGCCCTGACGCCGCAACAGGCGCGGGCCACCTATGAGGTCAACGCCGGCGTGCTCGACCTGGCCCCGATGAAACTGCAGCGGATGGAAAATTTCACGCTGCCCACGCGCGACGGCTTTGATTTACCGGTGCGGCTGGTCGCGCCCAGCGACGAGCCACTGCCGGTGCTGGTGTACCTGCACGGCGGCGGCTTCACGATTGGCAGCATCGCCACCCACGACGTGCTGTGCCGTCACCTGAGCCAGCTGGCCCATTGCGCGGTGCTGTCGGTGGGCTACCGTCTGGCCCCCGAGCACCGTTTTCCGGTGGCTTTTGAAGACGCCTGGGACGCCCTGACCTGGGTGGCGAAACACCGCCCGGAAAAAGGCCTGGACACCACGCGCATGGCGGTGGGCGGAGACAGCGCCGGTGGCACGCTGGCCGCCGCCTGCGCCCTGCAGGCGCGTGACACCGGGCTCGACCTGAAGCTGCAACTGCTCATTTACCCGGGCTGCGGCGCCCACCAGGACACGCCTTCGCACACCACCTTTGGCCATGGCTTTGTGCTGGAGGCCGCGCACATTGATTATTTTTTCGACCAGTACATTCCAAACCAGCAGGACCGCGAGGACTGGCGTTTTGCCCCTTTGTTGGCCGACGATGTGGCCGGTGTCGCACCGGCCTGGCTGGGCCTGGCCGAATGCGACCCGCTGGTCGACGAGGGTCTGCAGTACGCCGACAAGCTGCGCGCGGCCGGGGTGGCGGTGGACCTCGACATCTACCGCGGTGTGACCCATGGCTTCATCACCATGGGCCGCGCCATCCCCGAGGCGCGCCAGGCGCACATGGATGCGGCACGGGCGTTGAAACATGCATTTGCCCGTAGCCCAGGCTGACATCGATTGAGCCTGAGTGCAGCGGCCTGGTTTCCAGAACCAAAGCCCTCATGAAAACCTGGATATAAGGGTAAACCCTTATAATTTGCCGACACTAACTTGACAAGGACCCCCCTCTGTTACTTCCTTGACGGAGAAATGAACATGCATGATTCTCAAAACCTGAACGCCACCGCCAGCAGTTTCAACCGAACCCTGTCACTGCTCAACGGCCTGCCCTTTGACATGGCGCGCGAGCAGTACGCCAAAGCCGTGCAGGTGGGCTTGATTGAGCGCTCCATGCTGCGCTGGGCCCGCTTTGAGCGCCAGATGGACCTGTTGGAAAAAATGACCCTGGGCCCTTGGGCACGCCGGGTCTGAAGCCGGTCAAATATCAGCCTGCAGGGGATAGGGTGCGGCTTCCAGCGTGAGCAGCGGGCCATCGGCAGCCAGAGCCCGCACGCCACCGGCCTCGAACGCACTGATCTGCATCGACACGATGGCGTCAAAACCTCCTCCAGGCGCTGCCGCCGCCTGCACCACCAGGCCACAGGGCTGGCCGGCATCGTCGGGTGCAAAGAGTTCTTCCCCTGCTTTCAATTCAACGTCGGCATGCGCCAGGTAGGCACGACGCTTGAGCGTGCCGCGGAACTGGCTGCGCGCCACCACCTCCTGACCCGGATAACAGCCCTTTTTGAAATTGACCCCGCCGACCGACTCGTAATTGAGCATCTGCGGCACAAAGGCTTCACATACAGCCTGGGTCACGGTGGCAATGCCACTGCGCACCTCGCCCCAGGCCCACTGCGCGGAGCTCAGGGCCGCGCCCGCCGGGGCCGGGGTGCCTGCCGGGGCCACCCAAATCGCGCGTGGCACACCGTCGGCAGGGTACAGGTGGACGATCGAAATACCGTCCAGATCGGCCTTGCCCCAAATCCTGGCCTGATGTTCAGCGAGCGCCTGGGTCGCCTCGGCCACGGCGGCACCGGCCAGACCGTAGACCACAAAATCAGCACTGGCGTCCACCAGCTTGACCTGTGAACGCAACACAAACAGGCTCAGGCGTTTCAAGGTGGCGGCCAGCAAGTCGGCGCTGCAGAGCAACACGATGTCGGTGTGGCTGCGTTTGAAACCAATGAAACTGGCCTGCAAGCGCCCTTTGGCGTTGCAAAAACCGGCCAGCCGCGCCTCCGACAGCCCCAGCAGGGAAAAGTCATTGGTCAGTTGGCCGTGCAGAAATTTGGCTGCGTCGGCGCCTTGCGCGCGGATCAGCCCAAGATGGGTCAGTGGGGCAACGCCCTGAAAAGGTGTGTTCATGGTGTGAATTATCATGCGCAGTGAGTTTTGTGGAAGGCAATAGGGTTGTGCGTGTAATCATTCAATTTTTACTGGTCTTGGCGCTGGCCTTGGGGGGCGTGGCATTTTGGTGGCTGAACCACGATTTGCCGCTGACCGCAGCCACGCTGGACCTGTCGGTGGAACCCGGCACCACGCCGCGCGGTGTGGCGCAGGCGACGGTTGACAGCGGGGTGCAAACCTCGCCAGCGCTGCTGTACTGGTGGTTTCGCCTGTCGGGTCAGGCGCGCCAGATCAAGGCCGGCAGTTACGCGCTTGAAACGGGTCTGACGCCATACCGCCTGTTGGCCAAGCTGACGCGCGGCGACGAGGCGCTGCGCTCGGTCACGCTGGTGGAAGGCTGGACTTTCAAACAGGTCCGCGCCGCCTTGCTCAAGGCAGAGCACCTCAAGCCCGATTCAAAGGGCCTGAGTGATGCGCTCATCATGGAACAGCTGGGGCTACCCGGACGTCACCCCGAAGGCCGCTTCTATCCGGACACCTACACCTACGCCAAAGGCAGCAGCGACCTGAAAGTGCTGTTGCGCGCCTTGCACGCCATGGACAAGCAGTTGATGCAAGCCTGGCAGGCGCGCGCCGTCGACACCCCCCTGAAAACGCTCGAGGAGCTGCTGATTTTGGCCAGCATTATTGAAAAGGAAACCGGCCAGCCCAGTGATCGGCCGATGGTGGCCTCGGTGTTCAGCAACCGCTTGCGCCTGGGCATGATGCTGCAGACCGACCCTGCAGTGATTTACGGCCTGGGCGAAGGTTTTGACGGCAATTTGCGGCGGCGTGACCTGCTGGCCGACACACCCTGGAACACCTACACCCGCAACGGCTTGCCGCCCACGCCCATTGCCATGCCCGGCAAGGCCTCGCTGCTGGCTGCGGCGAAACCGGCCAACAGTCGCGCCCTGTATTTTGTGGCGCGGGGTGACGGCAGCAGCCAGTTCAGCGACAGCCTGGACGCGCACAATCGGGCGGTAAACAAATTTCAACGCGGACAATAAAAACAAGCATGGCGAGCGGCATATTCATCAGTTTTGAAGGCATCGACGGTGCCGGAAAATCGACCCATATCAATGGCTTGGCGCAAGCCTTCAGGGCGCAGGGCAGGGCGGTCACACTGACGCGCGAACCGGGCGGCACGCCGCTGGCAGAAAAACTGCGCACGCTGGTGCTGAACGACCCCATGGACGCCATGACCGAGGCCTTGCTGGTTTTTGCGGCCCGCCGTGACCACTTGCAGCAGGTCATTGAACCGGCGCTGACGCGGGATGAGGTGGTGTTGTGTGACCGCTTTACCGACGCCACGTTTGCCTACCAGGGCGGTGGCCGAGGCTTTGATCTGGAGGTGCTCACATTTCTGGAGCAGCTGGTGCAAACCGTGAAATTGCCGCAGGGCAATGTGGTGCGGCAACCGGATCTGACGATCTGGTTTGACCTGGCCCCTGACATTGCCGCCCAGCGCCTGACCGGTGCGCGCGTGCCTGACAAGTTTGAGGCACAGCCCACCACTTTTTTTGCCAGCGTGCGCTCCGGCTATCAGGCGCGCTTTGAGGCGGACCCGCCGCGGTTTGCCCGCATTGCCGCCGAGCAAAACCGTGAAACCGTGTGGCAAGATGTGATGGCGAGCATGAAGCAGCGAGGCTGGTTGGCATGAATGATCCAATGGTTAAGGTCAGCCCGGTCGCCCCCTGGATTGCCGCGCAAACACAAGCCTTGCTGGCACAGCGCGGCCACGCCTGGCTGCTGGCCGGGCCATCCGGGCTGGGCCAGTACGAGTTGGCGCTGGCGCTGGTGCGCGCCTGGCTTTGCGACCACGCCACGGCGCAGGGCGCCTGTGGCCGCTGCAGCAGTTGCCACGCCATCGATGTACACGCCCACGCCGACCTGTGCGTGCTGATGCCCGAGACCGTGATGCTGGCCTTGAACTGGCCGTTGAGCGAAAAGGCGCAAGACGAGATCGACGGCAAGAAGCGCAAGGCCAGCAAGGAGATTCGGGTCGAGGCGATGCGTGACGCGGTGGAGTTTGCCCAGCGCACCAGCGCCCGGGGCCGCGGCAAGGCGGTGCTGGTGTTTCCGGCGGAGCGCATGAACGTCTACACCGCCAACGCCCTGCTGAAAACGCTGGAGGAGCCGGCCGGTGACGTCAAATTTGTGCTGGCCTCGGAAGCCGCCCACCAGTTGTTGCCCACCATTCGCAGCCGTTGCCTGGGGCACACCATGACCTGGCCCGACCCGGCCGACGCGCTGAGCTGGTTGCAAGGGCAGGGCGTGCCTGCCAACCAGGCTGTGGTGATGCTGCGCGCGTCCGGCGGCAGGCCGCAGGATGCCTTGCAGTTTGCCCCCATTGCGGGTTTATGGCCGCGCCTGCCGCGGGCCGTGCAGGCCGGTGATGTCAGTGTGTTCAAGGACTGGACACCGGCGCAAACCGTCGATGCCCTGCACAAGCTGTGCCACGACCTGCTGGCCTTGCGCTGCGGCGCCGCACCGCGTTTTTTTGAAGCGGCAGATTTGCCCAAAGCCGGGGGCTGGCAAGCCCTGAGCGACTGGGCCAAAAGCTTGTCCGAAACCATGCGCACCGTAGAACACCCTTTTAACGTCGGCCTGATGCAGGAGGCCCTGGTAAGCCAGGCGCAACTCGCCCTTAACGCAAAAACATGATGTTCACAGATTCCCATTGTCATTTGAATTTTCCCGAGCTGCTGTCCGAATTGCCAGCCATCCGGCAAGCCATGGTCGACGCCCAAGTCGGGCGGGCACTGTGCATCAGCACCACCCTGGAAGAATTTGCTGCCGTGCACCAGTTGGCCCTGCAATACGACAATTTTTGGGCCACGGTGGGCGTGCATCCAGACAACGAAGGGGTCAGGGAACCCACGCTGGACGATTTGCTGACTCTGGGCCAATTGCCCCGGGTGGTGGGCATTGGTGAAACCGGGCTCGACTACTACCGGCTTAATGGCCGCACTGTGGCCGACATGGCTTGGCAACGCGCGCGCTTTCGCACCCACATCCGGGCGGCGCGGCAGCTGCAAAAACCCTTGGTCATCCACACCCGGCAAGCCTCGGAAGACACCCTGGCCATTTTGCGTGCGGAGGGCGAAGATGGCTCGCCGGGCAGCGCCGGCGGCGTCTTTCACTGTTTCACCGAAGACGAAAAGACGGCACGCCAGGCGCTGGAGTTGGGTTTTTACATTTCTTTTTCAGGCATTTTGACGTTCAAGAGCGCCAAAAGCTTGCGCGAGGTGGCGGCCATGGTGCCCTTGGAGCGACTGCTGATTGAGACTGACAGCCCCTATCTGGCCCCGGCACCGTATCGCGGCAAGACCAACAACCCGTCTTATGTGCCCTGGGTGGCCAGGCAGTTGGCTGAAATCAGGCGCTTGCCGCTGGAAGACATCGCCCGCCTCACCAATGCCAACTTTGACACCCTTTTCAAAGGTGTCACGGCATGAATCAAACGATTTCAAAAAATATAAATTACTTTAAAAACGTAATTTATCTATTTGTTTTAATTGGTTTTAATCTGGTTCATGCAGGCTCATATGAAGATTTTTTCCGATTCATCAAACAAGACGAGGCAGCGCAAGTCAGGGCCCTCCTGAACCGTGGTTTTGACCCCAATACCAGCGATCCAGCGGGCAATCCGGGTCTGATGCTGGCCATCAAGGAGTCCGCTTTCAAGGTCGCGCATGTCCTGCTCAGTCACCCGCAAATCAAGGTCGAGGTGCGCAATGCGGCCGATGAAAATCCTCTGATGCTCGCGGCGCTCAAAGGAGAGAGAGAACTTTGCCAACTGATGATCCGCAAGGGCGCAGATGT
>JALNWC010000087.1 GCA_023231075.1 Rhodoferax sp. | reverse complement strand
TTGCGTGCGCCATAGCCAGCGCACCGGTCATCGCTTTTCTGCGCAGAGCTTTTGGGTATAGACACCACCCCACTCTGGTGGTGTTGCATGCAAATCGAGGGTTCTTACGCGGATTGAGGGCTGTTTTGGGGTGCGATACTTGGCCTCATATGGTTGAATTTCCTATCCGTCGCATACACGTCGAGGCGGTTGACTTTCTTGGCCACCGCCAGGTAATCCGGGTCGCCGGCCATCAGGCCCCAGCGTTTGTGCTGGGTCAGGAACCACATGCCGTCCGACAGCCAGGGATTATCCGTATCCGTATCCGTCGGTTTCCTGAGTTTAGGGAGCATGGCTTTCATTTCTTGAAAGACGAAGGCGTGATGGCCATCATCCTGCCGCACGGCGTGCTGTTTCGGGGTGGCGCGGAGGCGCGTATTCGCACCAAGCTGCTCAAGGATGGCCACATCGACACCGTGATTGGCCTGCCGTCGAACCTTTTTTATTCAACCGGCATCCCGGTTTGCATTCTGGTGCTCAAGAAGTGCAAGAAGCCGGACGACGTGCTCTTCATCAACGCCGCCGAGCACTTTGTAAAAGGCAAACGCCAGAACCAGCTGACGGAAGCGCACATCGCCAAAATCATCGAAACCTACCAGTTCCGCAAGGAAGCGCCCCGCTATGCCCGCCGGGTGGAGATGGCCGAGATTGAGAAAAACGACTACAACCTGAACATCTCCCGCTACATCAGCACGGCGGTGGGCGAGGCAGAGATTGACCTGGAAGCGACGCATGGCGAGTTGGTCGAGATTGAGAAGACCATTGCGGCGGCAAAGCACAAGCACAACGACTTCCTGAAAGAGCTGGGCTTAAGTCCGTTGCCATAAGACGGTCTGGCTAACTGACGCAGACTCTGCGGTGCTGACCACGGGATTGCGCGCCAGTGACCCGGCCATGCGGCAAACCTCAGGGGCCGATGCCGGGGTGGCTGGCGCGCTTCTCCCGCATGCGCTCTGCAATCAAGCTGACTTTGCCGTCGCTGTCCTGGCTCTCGAGTCGCACCGTGAAGCCCCACAGGTAGGCAACGTGCTCCATCACCGCCTTGCTCGCCTCGTGCAAGGGCCGGCGCTGCTGGGAAAAGTGGCGCAGGGTCAGCGAGCGGTCGCCGCGCAAATCGACGTTCCAGATCTGGATATTGGGCTCCAGACTGCCCAGGTTGTACTGCTCGGACAACTGATGGCGCAAGGCCCGATAGCCGCTTTCATCGTGAATCGCCTGGATCTGCAACTTGGATCGCGCATCATCATCGAGCACCGAAAAAAAGCGAAAGTCACGCATGAGCTGGGGCGAGAGATATTGGGCGATGAAGCTCTCGTCTTTGAAGTTCTGCATCGCGAACTCCAGGCTCTCGCGCCAGTTGGAGCCGGCAATGTCAGGAAACCACTCACGGTCTTCAGCGCTTGGGTTTTCGCAGATGCGGCGAATGTCGCGCCACATGGCGAAACCAAGCGCGTAAGGATTGATGCCAGAGTAATGCGGGCTGTTATAGGGCGGCTGGTAGATGACGTTGGTGTGCGATTGCAGGAATTCGAGCATGAAGCCGTCAGACAGGCCGCCCTGGTCGTAGAGCGTATTGAGCAAGGTGTAATGCCAGAACGTGGCCCAACCCTCGTTCATGACCTGGGTCTGGCGCTGGGGGTAAAAGTACTGCCCGATCTTGCGCACAATTCGAATGATCTCCCTCTGCCAGGACTCCAGCAGGGGCGCGTTTTTCTCAATGAAATAAAGCAGGTTCTCTTCGGGCTCGGCCGGAAACCGGGCCTCTTGTTCGGTTCGGTCCGCTTCCGGGCGTGGCGGCACGGTGCGCCACAGGTCATTGACCTGGCTCTGGAGGTAGTCCGAGCGCTCTTTTTGTCGCAGTGTTTCCTTGTTCAGGGAGAGTCGCGGCGAGCGCTTGAATCGGTCGACGCCCAGATTTTGCAGCGCGTGGCAGGCGTCAAGCAGCTTTTCGACACTGCCCACGCCGTGTCGCTCTTCGCACTGGGCAATGAATTTCTTGGCAAACACAAGGTAGTCCACGATGGCATCGGCGCTGGTCCACTGTTTGAACAGGTGGTTGCCTTTAAAGAAGGAGTTGTGACCGTAGGCCGCATGGGCGATGACCAAACCCTGCATCGGCAGGGTGTTTTCTTCCATCAAATAGGCAATGCAGGGGTCCGAATTGATGACGATCTCGTAGGCCAGACCCATTTGGCCGCGCTTGTAGCGGTTCTCGGTGGACAGAAAATGCTTGCCATAGGACCAGTGGTGGTAATACACCGGCATGCCAATGGATGCGTAGGCATCCATCATCTGCTCGGCGCTGATGACCTCCAGAATGTGGGGGTAGCAATCAAGCTGGTAATCGGCCGCTACGCGGCCAATAGCCTCGTCGTATTGCTCCAGGGCGGCAAAGGTCCACTCAGATCCGGTGGGCAAAGCGGGGCTTGATTTTTGCGCCATGATGGGCCTCAGATTTTTTGCTTGAAAAGATCGCGAAACACAGGGTAAATATCGGCCACTGCGGTAATGCGCCGCATCGCAAAATGGTCCGTATGGCCCGCATCCAGTTTGGCGTATTCCTCCCACAGGTTCTGGGGTGGACCATCGGTGATTTCGATATAGGCGAAATACTGCGTCAAGGGCAGCAAGGACTGCTCCAGCAGCTCGCGGCAATGCGCCGAGTCATCATTCCAGTTGTCACCGTCAGATGCCTGAGCGCCGTAAATATTCCATTGGTTGCTGGGATATCGCTCGTTGATGATTTTGTACATCAGCTCCAGGGCACTGGAGACCACTGTGCCACCGGATTCGCGCGAGGTGAAGAATTCATCCTCGTCAACCTCAGCCGCGACCGTGTGGTGGCGAATGAACACGACTTCAATGCGCTCGTAATTTCGGGTCAGAAACAGATAGAGCAACATAAAAAAACGTTTGGCGATGTTCTTGCGTTCTTCGTCCATGGAACCCGAGACATCGAGCAGGCAGAACATGACGGCCTGCGTGCTGGGCTGCGGCACACGAATGCGGTTGTTGTAGCGCAGATCAAAGGAGTCGACGAACGGCACCTTGTCCATCTTGGCGCGCACGCGCGCAATCTCCTGGCGCAGACGCTCGAGCTCCGGGTCGTCGTCGGTAAGCTTGTCTTTGAGTTCGTCGAGCTGCGCCAGCAAGGCGCGCAGCTGCGCCGTGTAGGGCCCGCCGACGGCGATGCGCCGGCCGGCGGCGCCGCGCATGGTACGGGCGAGGTTGATATTGGTCGGCACGCCGCTCTGGGTGTAACCAGCCCGAATGCGCCGATATTGTTCGATCTGGGCCAGATGCTGCTTGACCAGATGCGGCAGGGCTAGCTCATCAAAGAAGATGTCAAGAAATTCGTCTTTGGTCAGCGTGAACAAGAACTCGTCAAGGCTCTCACCGTCCTTGCTGGCTTGACCGCCACCGCTGCCGCCGCCGCCTTTGGGCCGATCCACCTGCTCGCCGCGGCTGAAGCGGTCGTTGCCAGGCCGCACCGTCTCCCAGACGCCGCCGTGACCATGGGCAAACTGCGGCTCCTCAATGTCTTTGCCGGAGATACCGATTTTTTCACCGTTGTCGATATCGCGAATGCCTCGCTTGTTGATGGCGTCAGCCACCGCTTTGCGAATCTGGCCCTTGAAGCGTTCAATAAATCGCCCGCGATTGACCGAGCTCTTGTGCTTGCTATCGAGGCGGCGGTCTACGATATGCAATGGCATGGGGTATTCCCGTTCAAATTGAGTCTCGGCATCCGTCGGGTCGCAAAACTCAGGAGGACTTGCGCACGCGCAGATACCATTCGCACAGCAGACGCACCTGCTTCTCTGTGTAGCCCTTGCTGATCATCCGGTTCACGAAGTCTTTGTGTTTCTTCTGTTCGTCGCCGCTGGCCTTGGCGTTGAACGAAATCACTGGCAGCAGTTCTTCCGTATTGGAGAACATTTTTTTCTCGATGACCGCACGCAGCTTTTCGTAAGACGTCCACGGCGGGTTTTGACCCTCGTGTTTGGCGCGGGCGCGCAGCACAAAGTTGACCACTTCGTTGCGAAAATCCTTCGGGTTCGAGATGCCGGCCGGTTTCTCGATCTTCTCCAGTTCGCTGTTGAGGGCGCCACGGTCCAGAATCTCGCCGGTGTTGGTGTCGCGGTACTCCTGGTCCTGAATCCAGAAGTCGGCGTAAGTCACATAGCGGTCAAAGATATTCTGGCCGTACTCGGAGTAGCTCTCCAGATAGGCGGTTTGGATCTCCTTGCCAATGAACTCGGCGTAACGCGGCGAGAGGAATTCCTTGAGGAAGCGGGTATAGCGTTCGGCGACCTCAGCCGGGAACTGCTCCTGTTCAATCTGCTGCTCCAGCACATACATCAGATGCACCGGGTTGGCGGCGACCTCGCGGTGGTCGAAATTGAACACGCGCGAGAGAATCTTGAACGCAAACCGGGTCGATAGCCCGGTCATGCCTTCATCCACGCCGGCAAAATCGCGGTACTCCTGGTAGCTCTTGGCCTTGGGGTCGGTGTCCTTGAGGTTTTCGCCGTCATAGACCCGCATCTTGGAGAAGATGCTGGAGTTTTCCGGCTCCTTGAGCCGCGACAACACGGCAAACTGCGCCAGCATCTTGAGCGTATCCGGTGCGCACGGGGCCTTGACCAGTGAGGAATTGGCCAACAGTTTTTCGTAGATGTGAATCTCGTCCGACACGCGCAGGGAGTAGGGCACCTTCACGATGTAGATGCGGTCAAGAAAAGCCTCGTTGTTGCGGTTGTTCTTGAAGGTCAGCCATTCGGCCTCATTGGAGTGCGCCAGCACCAAGCCGTCAAACGGAATGGCGCCGAAGCCTTCAGTGCCCTTGTAGTTGCCCTCCTGCGTGGCGGTCAGCAAGGGGTGCAGCACCTTGATGGGCGCCTTGAACATCTCGACAAACTCCAGCACGCCGCGATTGGCCAGGCACAGGCCGCCCGAGAAGGAATACGCGTCGGGGTCGCTTTGTGAATAGGTTTCAAGCTTGCGGATGTCAATCTTGCCCACCAGGGAAGAAATGTCCTGGTTGTTCTCATCGCCGGGCTCGGTCTTGGAAACAGCGATTTGTGACAGCACCGATGGGTGCAGCTTGACCACGCGAAAGCGGGTGATGTCGCCGCCGAACTCATGCAGACGCTTCACCGCCCACGGGCTCATGATGGTACCGAGGTAACGCCGCGAAATGCCATAGTCGTCCTCCAGTATTTGCGCGTCTTCCAGCGGATTGAACAGGCCCAGGGGCGACTCATGCACCGGTGAGCCCTTGATGGTGTAGATGGGCACAACTTCAATCAGGGCTTTGAGCTTCTCTGCCAGCGACGATTTGCCGCCGCCGACCGGGCCCAGCAGGTACAGAATCTGTTTTTTCTCCTCCAGCCCTTGCGCGGCATGGCGGAAATAGGAGACGATCTGCTCAATCACTTCCTCCATGCCGTAAAGGTCGCGAAACGCCGGATAACGCCTGAGCATTTTGTTGGCAAAGATGCGCGACAGTCTGGGGTCGGTGCGCGTATCGACCAACTCGGGCTCGCCAATGGCCCGCAGCATGCGCTCGGCAACGGTGGCGTAGGCGGTGGTGTCGCGTTTGCAGAGATCCAGGTAGTCCTGGATCGACATTTCTTCTTCCTTGGCGGCCTCAAACCGACCTTGGTAACGTGCGAAGACATTCATGACGAATCTCCTTTTGCAATCGGCGGCTTCACCCGGGTGAACCACGCGCTTTTCGAATGAAACAATTCATCATAGTCATTTATGGAATTTGACAATAGAGAAAAGGATAAGAAAAGGCCTTGGTAAAAGGTTCGTTTTGCTGCTTAACGACTGCCCCGAGGCGCATGGCAGTTGCATGGGTCTGCCGCCGGCACGAAAATAGGCTCTCGCCCGCACCTGAAACGCGGGGATGACGCCAGGAGGCGGTATGTCTGAACAGTTCACATTGCCCGGGTTTGATAGTGCCCCGCCAAGAGTCCCACCTTCGGCCAAAGTATCAACAAAATTTCCGCGTGGGCGGGCGCCCTATACCTTGTTCTTTTCCATTTTTACGCAAGCCGATGCTGCCAAAGCCATCGCGATACAAGCAGCACGTTTGGGGCGCGAGCACGGACTGGTCGGCACACCGCAAATTCGGCCCGTCGTGCCGCGCGCGAAATCGTGATCACCCCCGACTCCAGCGGTTCGCGCAGCGCCTCCAGCGCGGCACGGGGGAATTCTGGCAACTCATCCAAAAATAGCACGCCGTGATGCGCCAGTGAAATCTCGCCGGGCCGCGGGGGTGAACCGCCGCCCACCAGTGCCACGGCACTGGCGGTGTGGTGCGGGCTGCAAGTGGGCCGCTGCGCCCACTTGTCCAGCGAAAAGCGCCCGCCCAGGCTGGCCACGGCAGCGCTTTGCAGCGCTTCAAGGGTCGTCATGGTGGGCAGCAGACCGGCAAAGCGTTGCGCCAGCATCGACTTGCCCGAGCCGGGCGGCCCCATCAGCAGCAGGCTGTGGCCGCCAGCAGCGGCAATCTCCAGGGCGCGTTTGGCGCCCAGTTGACCTTTGACGTCGGCCAGATCCAGATACCGGACCAGCTCGGGCTGGGGCGCGGCCGTGACCCGCGACCAGCCCGCTGCGGGCTCCGCTGGCAGCGCGTTGTCGTCCTGTGGCAAAAAATGCTGCACCACATCTTTCAACCCGGTCAACCTGTATGACGATTGAGGTCAAACTGGCTTCGCTTCAGGCTCATACCTGAATTGGAAAATACTATGGCGAACGCTATTCATGGGCGCGCCACTGGCAGGGAGATGTATGAATCCGCCGCCGGGCGGGAAAGTGAACCGGCGATATCGGCGCGAGAGCAAAGCTGGATATAAACCCAGTATCATCGAGCAACCAGCCTCTGCTGGCACTGCCCCATGCCCACCGCCGCACGTCCAGCGCATCTGCACTTGCATCCGAACGCGGGTGGGCCAGCGGGTGACAAACCCAAGCTCTACAACCCGCGCCACCCTGAGCGCACCCTGCTGTACCAAACAATAGCCGAGCACTTCCAGACCTGGCAGGAGCTCGCCAGCGCCGGTCAGTTCGACGGACAGGGAGACCATCACACGCCAAAGGCCTTTGTGCGACAGGCGTTTCGTAAATATCTGGAATGCGGCATCTTCGCCCATGGCTTTGCCCGCGCCCGCTGTGGTGACTGCGGGCATGACTACTTCGTCGCCTTTTCCTGCAAGGGCCGAGGTGTCTGCCCCTCGTGCAACACACGGCGCATGGCTGAGACGGCGGCACACCTGACAGACCACGTATTCCCGCGCCTTCCAGTGCGCCAGTGGGTGCTGTCCGTCCCGAAGCGGCTGCGCTACTTCATGCAGCGTGATGGGGCGGTACTGAACATGGTGCTGCACATCTTCTTGCGGGTCATCGCGCAAAGCCTGCAGGCTCACTGCCCTGGTGCTTTGAGTGTGGACAAGGCGGCCCTGCACATCGGTGCGGTGGCCTTCATTCACCGCTCAAGCTCCAGTCTGAATGAGCATGTGCATTTCCATGTGTGCGTGGTGGATGGGGTGTTTGAGGAAGTGGCGGGCGATGCCGACACAGATTCCCAATCCTCACCGACATGCGTCATCTTTCACCCGGCCAGCGGGGTTGATGAGACTGCTGTGGCCCAGGTGCAATACTCTGCGCCGACGCATCCTGTGCGCCTTTGTGGGGCGTGGGCTGCTGGAGAGGCTTGAGGCCAAAGAGATGCTGGTCTACCAGCACAGCGGGTTCTCGGTCGATGCGGGTGTGTGCATCCAGGCGCACGACCGCGCTGCACTGGAGCGGCTGCTGCGGTATTGCGCCCGCCCACCCTTTGCCATGGAGCGCCTTCGCAAAGAGGGTGCCGCCCTGGTGTACCGCTGCGCCAAGCAGCACAGCGAGCCCGCCAGTGACAAACGAGGTGCCAAGGTCGATGAGTTGACGCTTACGCCACTGGAGCTGATCGACCGCATTGCTGCTCTGGTGCCGCCGCCACGCACGCACCGGCACCGCTACTTTGGCGTGCTGGCCCCGAACTCGCCGCTCAGGGCTGTGGTGACGGCCATGGCGGCATCTGCTCAAGCGATGCCTGCTCAGCCTGCGCAAACCGGCGCAAACCAGGGTGTACCTGGGGTGTTGCCACAACCGCCCCAGCCCGAGCCGGTACTACCCAAACGCTCACCATCGCACTACTTTTGGGCGGTGCTGATCGCCCGCATCTACGAGGTTTTCCCGCTGCTGTGCCCGAAGTGCGGTGGGCAGATGCGGCTGATTGCCTTCATTACGCACAGCGCCAATATCCGGCAAATTCTGGAGCACATCGGGGTGGACTCGGAACCGCCACACATCACCCCGGCACGCGGGCCACCGCTGTGGGATGAGTGCGATGCGCAGGTGGGTGAGGGGTCGCAAATCGAGCCGGACTGGGATTTTGCGGCGCAACCGGCCCCCGACTACGAGGTCGATCAACGCATCAATTGGTGAGGGGATGAAACGGCGAGTCAGACTCACTGTGGGGTGAATTTGCGTGCGCCATAGCCAGCGCACCGGTCATCGCTTTTCTGCGCAGAGCTTTTGGGTATAGACACCACCCCACTCTGGTGGTGTTGCATGCAAATCGAGGGTTCTTACGCGGATTGAGGGCTG